>JBGPBV010000013.1:0-78734 GCA_041481445.1 Vicinamibacteria bacterium | reverse complement strand
CTCACCGGCGGCCAGGATGGCGAGCAGCGCGCGCACGGCCTCGCTGCGGCCGGCCTGCGCCGCCACCATCAGGGGCGAGAAGCGCTCTCGGTGCCGTTCCGGAGGCGCACCAGCCGGTTGTACGTCGAGACGGTGATGAGGGCCATGAGAAAGGCGGCGGCCAGGGCGACGGCGAGGATCGGCGTCATACGACCGAGGAGCGGCGACCGGCGGCCGTGTTACCGCCCGTCACGGGCTCAGCGCGCGAGGTCGCGGGGGTCGATGCCGGTGCCGAGCGTGAAGGACGACCCCACCGCCCCGACAACGGCCGATTTGCGGTCGAGCCCGGCCCGCTGGCGGATCCGGTAGACAGCCTCGATGCCGGTGCAATGCGCACCCAGCAACGTCTGGAGGCCATTGGTCTTGAGCTGGTCGGCCGTCCAGTTCAGCTTCTCGTCGTCGAGCGCATAGAGATGAAGGCCGCCGACGATCGCGTGGATGCTGGCCGGACGGACGACCCTCCGGGCGTACTCGACGGTGTTGACGATGCCGGCATGCCCGCAGCCGGCCAGGATCACGAGGCCCTGGTCGGTGTCGAAGACGAGGGACTCGTCCTCCGGGATGGTGTCCTCGACCAGGCCGTCCGGCGTGCGCACCTTCCCCACGTCGCTCCAGTTCCGCTCGGAGTGGACCCGCGGCACGGGCCCGGTGAGCCAGACGCCGGGCAGGATCTGCGCGGGGGCGTCGTGCTCGACGAAGGTCAGGCCGGCGGCCTCGTAGTCGGCGCGGGTCTTCAAAGGCAGGTTGTTTTCGCCCGTCCCGTCCCTGGTCGGACGGCTCCAGAAGAGTCCCTTGCCGACGTGGACGCGCGCGAGCGCAGAGGCGGAGCGAGGCTGGACGTCGCGCCGCAGGGTCAGCAGGCCGCCCGTGTGGTCCGAGTGGTTGTGGCTGAGGACGACCTCGGGCACGTCCGTGAAGTCGACCTTCAGCTCACGCGCGTTGTCCTTGACCGTGTTCGGCCGGTCGCCCGTATCAAAGAGGATGCGATGGCCGTCGACGTCCACCAGGGCGGAGAAGCCCCACTCGCCGATGCCGTCGTCGGCCAGCATGGTCGAGAGGATGAGGATCTTGAGGCTCTTCACGCGAGCGGCGGCCGGACCCGGCGCGGGCGCGGCCCCGTCGACCGCCGCCAGGGCCAGGAGCAGGGCGCCCGCTCCGAGCACGGCCGGGACTCCCCTTCGCGTCACGCGCGCATCATAGCCCGGCGCGGCCGGGAATCAGGGCCCGATGAAGACGTAGCGCCGGGACTCAAACTCGTCGAACCGGAGCGTACCCGCCGCCCCCGTCTTGAGGGAGATCGCTCCCAGGCGCGCGGACTCGATCGCGCTCTGGTCGTTGTCGATCCCCGTCCGCATCGCCGCCGACACCCCGTCGATCCACAGCTGCAGGGACCCGTCGACGGCGCCGGGCGCCGTCGCGCGGCGCCAGTCCAGCTCGAGGTGGTGGGGTCCGCTGCCGATGGGGAGGAACCCGGTGTCGTCGCGGCTGCCGTCGTCGCGGCGGACGCGGGCCTCGACGCTGTAGGCTCCGTTCTGCCTCTTCAAGACGAGGGTGAGCGCGCGGCGCCCCGAGGGATCGAAGGCGATGAAGGTGCGGGTCCGGAAGTGGCTGCTGCCTTCCCCGGGATCGAAGCCGCTCGGGTCGAAGTAGAAGCGCGCGCGATAGCGACCCTCGGCGGCCGGCGTGTCGTCCTGGACGTAGAGGGGGGTCGTGTCATTGACGAGCGCGCGCAGGCCGAGCGAAGTGCCGGCCATGGCCGCGGTGGCGCTGACGGCGAGGTCGCCACCGCCGGTGGCGGCCGAGGACCAGCCGGACAAGGTCCCCGACTCGAACCCGTCGCGATGGATCAGGTCGGCGGCGTCGAGCGCGGCCAGGACGTCGAGCTTGCCGAATCCCCAGAAGGGGGTCGGCACTGGGCCCGTGAACGCGTCCGCGGACGCGGAGCCACGCAGGAGGGCGCGGACCTGGCTCGCGGTCAGCGTCGGCCGGAGCTGCAACAGCAGCGCGACGGCCCCGGTGAGGATGGGGGCGGAGCCGCTGGTGCCGCCCGCGCGCACGTAGTAGCCGTTGCCGTTCTGGACCAGGTTGTAGCGCAGGGTGTGCCAGTAGGAGTTCTGCGCGGAGGGGGCGAAGCAGTTCTGGCCCGGAGGCGTGACGTCGATGCCGAAGGTCCGGCCGTCGCGCGTGGGGCCGTAGGGTGACTTCGACCACAGGTGGTCGACCGCCCCCTCGTTCGTGATCGACCTCGCGAAGCCGTCCACGTCCGTCCAGCTCGTCTTGTCCACGTAGTTGGCGGCCACGATCGCGCTCGCCGTCGCGGCATAGTCGGTGAGTCGCCCGGTCACGACGTGGTCGGTGAAGCTCACGATGGGGGTCAGGTTGGGACCCCATACGTCGCTGTAGACGTCGAAGTAGCCGGTGACGGCCTGGGTGCCTCGGATGCTGATGGTGCCCGGGCCGGCATGGTTGCCGCCGAGCTGGATCCAGACCGCGCGATCGCCGCTGGTCGACTGCCACGGGTAGAACTCGTTGCCGGGCGCGTACTGGTAGATGGTCACGCCGCTGGCGCTGATCGAGCCGCCTGGACCCACGGGGCCGACGGTGGTGCCGTCGGCGAAGGTCACGGTGACCTGCGCCCCGATGCTGCCCGTGTACCACACTTGCATGTAAGTCGTGGTCGCGCTCGCCTTCGACATGGCGACCACGGTATCGCCGGCGCTGGTGTAGGTGCCGCCCGCATGGTTGGTCAGGCCGCCCTCGTCGCCGCCCGCGGCGACGTAGACGCGCCCGGGCCGGTTCGACCCGAACACCTGGTCGATCTTCCGGCTCACCGCGGAGGTTCCGTCGATGGGCCCCCACTGCGTGCCGCTGTTGATGAGGGCGACCACCGGCTGGCCGAGCGCGGTGACCTTCGCGTCCAGCCAGTCCAGGGCCTGCTCGAGGCAGCCCTGGAACGCGGTCTCCGCCGTCTCCGTGTCGTGGGCGGGCGCGCCCTCGGACGTGACCTTCACGATGATGAGGTTGGCCTCCGGCGCCATCCCCTTGTAGAGACCGCTCGGGAGAGCGCGCCCGTTTCCGGCGGCGATCCCCGCGGTGGCCGTCCCATGACCGACGGCGTCGCGCGTGTTGATGGTGGGACCGCCGGAGAGGGCGGCGTTGATCTGCGCCTCCGTGTACTCCACCGGGGGAGGGCTGCCGGGACCGGGCGGGATGCCGGGACCGCAGAGGTTCTGCCCGCTCATGTCCAGGATCCACTTGATGCGCGTGGTCCCGTCCGGCTTGATGAAGTCGGGGTGGCGCCAGTCGATCCCGCGGTCGAGGATGGCGACGGTGACGCCCTTGCCGGTCACGCCGTACTTGGCGACGGCGAGGTCGGTGCGCGTCACCTGGCGGACGCGGTCCATCGCGTTCAGCGGCGTCGCGGTGGCGACGCAGAGTGCCAGGCAGGCGGCCACCTTTTCCATCGGTCTCATTTCTTCTCGTGAAATGCTAGGCAGGCCCTGCTCCAGGGTCATCCCCCAATTGGGGTACGCGGCTCCATGGGTGTTCACTCGCGGCGGCCGAGGGGGGGCATGGTGCGTGCCAGGAGCCGGGCGAGCGCGGCCTGGCGATCGACGCCGGTCTTCGAGAAAACGCGCTTGATCACGGTGCGCACGGTGTGGACGCTGACCTCGAGCACCTGCGCGACCTCCCTGGGCGCGTGGCCCTCGGCGATCAGCGCCGCCGTCTGCGCCTCCGCGGGCGTGAGGCCGTAGAGCACGGAGAGCGTCCGCATCAGCCCGGCGGGGGGGCCCAGCTCGGGATCGGCGATGAAGAGAACCACCGCCGTCCCGAGCGCCACCGAGAACAGGGTGGCCGCGGGCGAGACGGGAACGGCCACCAGCGAGAGTGGACGCCGGCCCGAGGGCCGCCGGATCCCCAGGACGCCTCCCGGCCCGCCGTCGTCGCCCATCCCGGGCGCGGCGGTGCGGGCGATCAGCCGCTCCAGCGCCGACTGTTCCGAACGGTCCGACGCGCGCAGCCCTTCCGCCCGGACCTCCAGTCCGTCGCGCCTGCCCAGCGTTTCCGCCGCCGGCCGGCTCAGGCGCAGCACGCGGCCGCGTGCGTCGAGGAAGACGACGCCGAGCTGGAGCTGGTCGAGCGTCGCTTCCGCAAGCTCGGCTTCGCCGACACGGGCCTGGATGTCGACCGCGCGGCGGATGTGCGGCAGGAGCGTGGTGAGCGTCCGGGCCGCGCCGGGCGCGAGGCGGCGCCGGCGCGCGTGGCTCACGAATTGGACGAAGGCGAGCCCGCGCGCGTCGTTCTGGAGGATGCCCCCCAGGCTCTGGCCGGCCCCGAGGAGCCCCTGGGGACGCAGGTAGTCCTCGAAGATCTCCGTCCCCGACAAATGGTCGGGAGGAATCATCTCGTATTCCCAGATCACGTCGCCCGCCTTCGTCTTCGCGCGGGCGGCGGGGAGATACAGGTCGACCGCCGCGAAATGCTCGACGTAGGCGCGCGCCCGCCCGGGATCGACGCCGAAACCCACGTAGGCGACCCGTGCCGGGGGGAGGCGGGCGACCTGCAGCAGGCCCGCATCCGCACCGACCAGGCGACCGATGGCCGTGAGGGCCTCTCCCCAGGCCGCCGGATCGACCGAGGCCGCGTAGACCTTGCCGACGGCCTCAAGGAGCGAGTGCTCGTCAGGGCCTTCGAGGGAAGGCTTCCTCATCGACGGCTCCCCCTGAACGATGGCCGTTCACCTCCGCCTCACGCTCGGGCTGCACAGCACGTTCGAGCAGTGGGCCACGCGCAGGCTCCCGTTGTAGATGTCGGTATAGGCCACCAGCCCGAGGCCGTCCGCCCCGATGGTGACCGAGGTGTAGTTGAAGTAGTTGCTCGGGTCGAGGGTGGAGACGGTGGCGGCCGAGCAGGCGATGTCCGAGCAGTGCGCCACCTTCACCGGGTTCGCATCGTCGGTATAGGTGACGAGGCCGAGGCCGTCCGTGCCGATCGTGATCGAGGTGTCGCGCCCCAGATAGGCGCCGGAGCCGTCGAGGGTGGTGGTGGTGGCCGCCGAGCAGGTGGTGTTCGAGCAGGAACAAGGCGAGGCACGCGCGTCCTGAAATGATGTCCTCCGCAATCGTTGAACAGCCTGCCGGAAGAGGGAGGGGAACCTATGCTGAGGGCGGCGCCGGCGTCGGATGGCGGGCATGCTAGGACCCGGCCCCCGCCCCTGTCAATAGCCGCGGGCGGCGGCCCCGCGCTCCCTCCGCGCTCTACGAGCGTTGTTGACGAGGCCGCGCGCCGGCCTCACGATTCCGGTCCATGCACCGCCTGAAGCCTTACCTGTCGACCACGGTCCTGGTGATCGCGCTCGCCCCGGCCGCCGCCACCCAGACGCCGGTGGGGCCGGAGTTCCAGGTCAACACGTACACCACCAGCAGCCAGCAGAAGGCGGTGGTGGCGGCGGATGCCGCCGGCAACTTCGTGGTGGTCTGGGCGAGCAACGCCCAGGACGGCGACAGCTTCGGCATCTTCGGCCAGCGCTTCGACCTCAAGGGCGCCCGCCTGGGTCCCGAGTTCCAGGTCAACACGTACACGACCGGGTTCCAGTACACCAAGGCCGTGGCGGCGGCGCCCGACGGGAACTTCGTCGTCGCCTGGGCCGGCCCGCCGCTCGGTCCCGGCCTCGGGATCGACGCCATCTTCGCGCGGCGCTACGACGCCGCCGGCGTTCCGCAGGGACCGGAGTTCCAGGTCGACTCCAACACCGTCGGGAACCACATCCGACCCTGGGCGGCGTTCGGAGCGGCCGGTGGCTTCGTGGTCGTATGGACGCAGTACGGCCAGGACGGCAACGGGGACGGCGTCTTCGGCCGTCGCTTCAGCGCCGCCGGGACGCCCCTGGCTCCCGACTTCCGCGTGAACACGTACACCACGAGCACGCAGGAGTCTCCGCGCGTGGCTGCGGACGCCGCCGGCAACTTCGTCGTGGTCTGGGAGAGCTTCCTCCAGGACGGCAGCGGCGGCGCGGTGTTCGGGCAGCGCTTCGATGCCTCGGGCGTCCCTCAGGGCGCCGAGTTCCGCGTCAACACCTACACGACCGGCTCCCAGCAGCGGCCGGCCGTGGCCTCGGCCGCCAACGGCAGCTTCGTGGTGGTCTGGGAGAGCCCCGGGCAGGACGGGAGCGCGACCGGCATCTTCGGCCAGCGCTTCGACCCGGCCGGAGTCCCACAGGGTTCCGAGTTCAAGGTCAACACCCACACCGCGAACGACCAGTACTGGCCCTCGGTGACCGCGGACGCCGACGGCGACTTCGTGGTCGCCTGGACGGACCTCTTCGACGACGGCAGCAGCCTGGGCGTCTTCGCCCAGCGCTACGACCCGTCGGGCGCGCCCGTGGGCGGCGAGTTCCAGGTCAACACCCACACCCTGGTCGCGCAGGACAACGTCGCGCTCGCCGCCGCCCCCAACGGGAACTTCGTCGCGGTCTGGGACAGCGCCAACCAGGACGGCAGCAGCTACGGCATCTTCGGCCAGCGCTACGGGGACCTCATCTTCAAGGACGGGTTCGAGTCCGGCGACACCAGCCGCTGGTCCGCGACCGTGACCGACGGGGACCTCGGCGTCTCGGGAGCGGCCGCCCTTGCCACGACGAGTTTCGGCCTCCAGGCCTTGGTCAACGACACGAGCAGCCTCTATGTCCAGGACGACTCTCCGGTCAGCGAAGACCGCTACCGGGCGCGCTTCTACCTCGCCCCCAACGGCTTCGATCCCGGTGAAGGGAGCTCGCACTTCCGGCTCCGCGTCTTCATCGCGTCCGAAGACGTGACGAACCGGCGCCTGGCCACGATCGTGCTGAAGCGCCAGGGCGGGGCCTATAGCCTCATGGGGCGGGTGCGCCGCGACGACGGCACGCGCGCGGACACTGGTTTCATTCCCATCGGCGATTCGCCTCACTCGGTCGAGATCATGTGGAGGCGCTCCAGTGGCCCCGGAAGCAACGACGGAGCCTTCAAGCTGTGGATCGATGACAGCCTGGTCTCCACATTGAGCGGCCTCGACAACGACATGAGCGCGGTGGGCTTCGCCCGCATGGGAGCCTTGAGCGTCAAGCCCGGAGCTTCGGGGACGCTCTACTGGGACCAGTTCGAATCCCGGCGAGTCAACTACATCGGGCCCTAGGGCTGCTGGATGTTGTTCGAGGTCATGCTGTCGCCCTTCTTCGGCTCGTAGCATTCCCCGACCCAGCCGCCGCCCGCGTCCGTCTCGAAGAGGGCCAGCCGCGTGCACCCGCCCCCGACCACCGGGCTGAAGACGCAGTTCTGGCCGCCGGGGTCCACCTTCTCCGCGAAGTGGAGGTGGGGGCCGGTGGTGCGCCCGGTCACCCCGATCTTGCCGACGACCGCCCCGCGCGGCACCACGTCGCCCTTCGCGGGAACGATCCCGTTCTGGGGGAAGTGCACGTACTGGCCGAAGCTGCCGTCCTGGTGCTTGATCCAGAGCACGTTGAAGCTCTGGTAGGACGAGCTGCACCCGTGGTTCGGGCAGGAGGCGGTGCAGCCCGGGCCGAAAGCGGGGTCGAACTGTATGGAGTTCGATTCGGTCACCCCGAACACCACGCCGCCACGAGCGGCGAGGAGGACGGCGGCACAGCTTCCGAGCATGTCGTAGGCGAAGCCGTTTCCGTGCGTGCAGCAGGGTCCGGGCAGGTTCGCCTGTCCCTCCGTCCGCGTGGTGTTGGCCGGGAACGGCAGGCGGTAGTAGGCGTTCACCCCGCGGTCGGGACAGAAGTTCACCACGTCCCGGACGACCTTCGGCAGCCGGAGGCTGTAGCGGAACTCGCGGCCGTGGTTCGTGCCCACGGCCTGGGGCCACCTCACCCCCGCCGCGTGGTCCACCCCGGAGGCGAGCGAGGCGACCACGCTTGCGTAGGCGTTCGCCGGATGGACGGGGTAGAAGTCGGTGTTGCGGATGGCGAAGGGCGCGTCCCCGGCCACGTTGAAGAGAATGAGCCCGTTGACGTAGGCGACGTAGGCCTCGGCGGCGAACGTCGGCGAGGTGCTCGGGTCCACCTGCCACAGCTTCGAGACGTTGGGAACCACGGCCGTGACCCTGGCCCACTGGAACGCGTCCGGGTCCTGATCGTTGACGGCGAAGAGCTGCGACTCGTAGGCGGCCGTGCCGAGCGTTCCCTGGTCGACCACGCGCAGCACATAGTCCTTCTGCCGGATGACCACGCATCCGGCCGCGTCTGGGCCCGCGTTCGGATCGCACCGGCGCGTCCTCACGTGGAGGAGCGCCTGGGTGTCCGGATCGATCGCGCCGGGAAGCGCCGCCGGCTGGTCGCCGGGCATCAGGTCCATGGCCACGGACACCGGTCCCACCGGCAGCCCGGTCTTGCGATCGGTGTACTCGACGTCCGCCTCCAGCGAGTCGTTGCCGCCGGCCGCGTTGCAGGGCACGGCCACGGCGCCGATGCGCATTCCCGATTCGAGGAGATGGAAGCCCGCGTCGTGCTCGTACGCCCGCGGGTCGAGGAGCAGCGGCGGGCCGGCGGCGAACGGCGGTTGCGGCTGCACCGGTGCGAAGCGCAAGGAGACGCACGGGAGGGCCGCCACCGGGCCCGGCAACGCGGAGCCGCGGGTCTCGAGCTGCGTCGCGAAGCCCGTACCGTCGGCCACGAACTCGAGCGCGCGGACCTGGACGCGACGGCCGGTGCGGACGGTGCCGCCTTCCAGCCGGAGACCTTCGGCGAGACCGAGCACGCGGCCGTCGGCCAGCACGAGTCGGCGCTGCCCGTCGAGCGTCCGCCTCACCCTCGCCCGGATCTCCACCGGCCGCCCCGCCCGGCAGACGCGCGCGAACGTGCCCTGGAGCGCGTGTCCCGCGGCCTGGGCGTCGAGGGCCAGCGACTGCTGGAGCCGTAGGGCGGACGCGCTCGAATCGTCGTCGCCCGCGTCATCCGTGTCCCGGCTCTCCGCCGCCACCTGCTCCGCCTCCTCGGCCCGGACGCCGATCTCGGTGGCGACGGCACCGAGACGATCGGCGCTGCCCCCGATCACGTCCGCGGCTTCGCACGGCTCGCCCGCACGCGCGGTGTCGAGGGCGTCGCGGATGGCCCGCGCGACCTCTCCGACCGCGCGCGGCGTGTCCGACCTCTCGCGCGCCGGCCCCTCGACCTCGAGGACCTGGTCGAGGGCGAGGAGGGTGGGGGCGGCCACGCGCTCCGCGTTCTCGAGCACGTCGAGGGCCGTACAGCCAGGCACGAGCGCGCGGCCTCCCGGCAGCGTCGCCGTGCAGACGTCCCGGCGGTCGGGGGTGCCGTCGCCGTCGGAGTCGAGGACCGGGCCGGGGCCCTTCCCACGCAGCCGCGCGAACGCGCGGACGTCCTTCTCGTCCAGGCAACCGTCCCCGTCGAGGTCGAGGTTCCGGACCTGCCGGGCCTCGACGCTCGTCGGGTCGAGAGTGGCTCCGCAGGTCGGGACGCCCGGCGTCCGGCCGATCGCGGCGAGAAGGATCCCCAGGTCCGCCCGGTCCACCCGGCCGTCGTTGTCGAAGTCGGCGTCGCACGCGTTCCCGAACCCATCGCGGTCGGTGTCCCTCTGGTCCGGGTTGCGTACGTCCAGGCAGTTGTCGAGCGCGTCGATGACGCCATCGCCGTCCCGGTCGCCCGCGCCCGACCGGTCGCGGCAGGGTCCGGGATGGTCGCTCCGATGCTCGGCGTGCCGGCGGGCCGCGGCCTCGCTCAGGGCGAGCGTGGTCTCCGTGGTGCCCCCGCGCCCGGAGCTCACGTGGCAGACGAGGGAGGTGGCCGCCGTCTCCGCAGAGGCGGCGAGCCGACCCAGAGCGGAGACGGCCACGACGATCCCCGCCACGCGCAGTGCCGCAGGCCCACACGACGACCTCGTTCTACCCATCTGCCCTCCTCCGCCCTCATCTCCTATAGTGGCAACCGAGGGCGGAAACCACAATCGCCGGATCACGGTCCGATGCAGGTGCATTGGTGTCGAGGGGCACGCGAACCTCCCGTCCTCACCGCCGCCGCACGACGAACGGGCTGCACAGCGTGTTCGAGCAGTGGGCCACCTTCAGGTCCAGGTTCGTCAAGTCCTGGTAGCTGACGAGGCCGAAGCCGTCCGTCCCGATCGTGATCGAGGTGTAGAAACCAACACTGACCGCGCTGTCGACGGTGGCGCTGGTGGCGGTCGAGCAGGCGGTGCTCGAGCAGTGGGTCACCTTCAGGTCGCTGCTGTTCGAGTCCCAGTTGCTGATGAGGCCAAGGCCGTCCGTCCCGATCGTGATCGAGGAGTACCAACCGGCGGCGCCCGTGCTGTCGGCGGTGGCGGCGGTGAAGGTCGTGCAACCGGTGTTCGTGCAGTGCGCCGCCTTCAGGTGGCTGTTGGTGGAATCGTAGTAGCTGACGAGGCCGAAGCCGTCCGTCCCGATCGTGATCGAGGTGAACTGACCGACGACACCGGTGCTATCGACGCTGGCGGCGGAAGACAGGGCGGTGCAGAAGGTGCTCGAGCAGTGGGCCACCTTCAGGTCGCCGTTCGTGACGTCGAAGTAGCTGATGAGGCCGCGGCCGTCCGTCCCGATCGTGATCGACGTGTACTGGCCGACGCTGCCCGTGCTGTCGAG
The DNA here is from genome assembly GCA_041481445.1 of Vicinamibacteria bacterium. GTDB lineage: Bacteria > Acidobacteriota > Vicinamibacteria > Fen-336 > Fen-336 > AA29. The sequence continues at coordinate 68,069 of JBGPBV010000013.1, read as the reverse complement.
GGTGCTGGCGTTGGTGGTGCTCGTGCAGGCGGTGTTCGCGCAGTGGGCCACCTTCAGGTCCTGGTTCGTGACGTCGTAGTAGCTGATGAGGCCCCCGCCCCCCGGCTCGACCGTGATCGAGGTGTACTGACCCACGTCGCCCGCGCTGTCCAGGGCCGTGGTGTTGCTGGCGCTCGTACAGGCGGTGTTCGAGCAGTGGGCGACCTTCAGGTCGTGGTTCGTGTTGTCGTAGTAGCTGATGAGGCCGAGGCCGTCCGTCCCGATCGTGATCGAGGTGTACTGACCGACGTCGCCCGTGCTGTCGAGGGTGGCGGTGGTGGCGGTCGAGCAGGCGGTGTTCGAGCAGTGAGCGACCTTCAGGTCCTTGTTCGTGTTGTCGTAGTAGCTGATGAGGCCCAGGCCGTCCGTCCCGATCGTGATCGAGGTGTACTCACCGACGTCGCCCGTGCTGTCGAGGGTGGCGGTGGCGAAGCCGGGCTGGGCGGCCGCCGTCTGACACACGACCGTCCCGTCCCCGTTGATCTGCTGGATCGTCGACCCCGCGGGGCAGGTCCCGCTGACCCGCGTCTGTACCTGCGTGGTGTCGATCTGGGCGCTCCCGACCGCGCCGCTGGCAATCTGGGCGCTCCCGACCGCGCCGCTGGCAATCTGGGCGCTGCCGACCGCGCCATTGCCGATCATCGTCGAGGTGATGCCCCCCGTCGCCACCGCGATCGTTCCGGACGACGAGATCGTCCCGCCGCTGAGACCGGCGCCCGCCGTCACGTTCGTTACCGTCCCCCCGCTGTTCGTGTCGTCGTCCGCCCCGCACGTCCAGCGAGACCCGATCCACTTCGCGACCTGACCGCTGGTGCAGGTCAGCCCCGCGATCGTCGTCGCGTTCGAGGCGAACGCCGCGTTCGGAACCGGCGTCAGCTCCTGCCGCGGGACGAGGACGGTGAAGGCCCCGCTCGAGCCGCCCGGCCGCACCCCGATCTCCAGGAAGTGCTGGCTGCCGCCAAACACGGCCCCGAAGTCCAGGCTCGCGGTGAACAGGCCGTTGGAGACCATCACGTTCGTCAGCGTGACCGTGCTCCCCACCTGGGTGCCCGCCGTGCCCGCGTCGAAGAGCTTGACCTCGAGGTCGTAGTTGCCGGTGGCGGGCGCGCCGCCGTCCGTCAGCCGGCCCTGGTAGGTGAACGCCGTGCCGACCGGCGCCTGGGCGAAGGACACGCTGGCCAGGCCTGAGAACAGGAAGAACGCGGCGGACGCGCGCCTGGACATGATCGGCTCCTTCGCCCTCCTATCCTAATAAGCGGGAACCGAGGGCGGAAACCACAACGGGCCAGACATTCTTCGTGCCGTGCGCCCCACCCGCCCCGTGGCCGGGCGGCTCACGGCGCGAGAGGCTTCGATGCCGGTGTCGTGGGCGCCAAGGAAGTTCTTGGGCCCACTGGCCTTATCACGGTCCGATGTAGAACGTGTAGGCCCGCATGGCCGGCGCGTTCTCCGGACGGGCGACCGCGGCCAGCGCCGCGCGCACCCTCTCGCGCAGGGCCTCGAGCTCCAGGGGCGGCGCCTAGGCTCCCGCCGCCGGCGGGAACACCGCCCGCACACGGATCCGGAGGAACAGCCCGGCGGCGAAGAAGACGATCGGCACGAGTCCGAAGGTCAGCGAGCGCGACGCGCCCCGCGTCAGCACGGCCTCCGACTCGTCGCGCGGATTGACGTAGCAGATCGTGCGCGTACCCGCCGGGTAGCGACGCACGACGTCCTCCACGTCGTGGAGACGCATGTCCGAAGCGGCCGAGAGGTCGTAGCGCGTGCCCTGATGGCTCCGGCCGGCGACGGTGTAGGCGAAGGTGATGACGGGGACGTACTCGGAGTGGCGTGCCGTGCCCAGGGTCCCCTCCCGGTAGGTGGCGGACACGATCGTGCACGGAGTGGCGGTCCAGGACGGCGCGCGCAGCACGCGGATGGCCGGCAAGGCGAAGGTGAAGAAGGTGACGACCAGGCCGACGATCATGAGCCCCCAGGCCAGCGTGTTCAGGATCGTCCGCCCGATCGCGTCCCGCCGGGCGCCGTCCATGGAGGGGCCCATTCGAGCCGTGCCCTACAGGATCTTCTTCCCGAGCAGCGAGGCCAGGAGCTCCACCCCCAGCTTGGCCGTGGTGTTGCTGTGGTCGAGGATCGGGTTCACCTCGACGAGCTCCGCGGAGAGGACCTTGCCCGTGTCGTGGAGCATCTCCATCGCCAGGTGCGCCTCCCGGTAGGAGAGCCCACCCGGGGCCGCGGTACCCACGCCGGGCGCGTAGTCGGGGTCGATCCCGTCGAGGTCGAACGACATGTGGAGGCCGGCGGTGCCAGTGGTGGCGCGCTTGATCGCCTCCTCCATCACCGCCCGCATCCCCCGCTCGTCGATGTCGCGCATGGTGAAGGCGCCGATGCCCGACTCCTTGATGTTCTCCTTCTCGGCCGGATCCACGTCGCGCAGGCCGACCACGGCCGCGCGGGCCCCCTCCACCATCGGGCCCTCGTCGCCGCCCAGCCCGACCAGCGACGGCTCCCCGATGCCGAGGACCACCGCCAGCGGCATGCCGTGGATGTTGCCGCTGGGGCTCGTCTCCGGCGTGTTCATGTCGCCGTGGGCGTCGAACCAGATGAGGCCGATGCGCTCGTCGAGCCTCCGGTAATGACGCGACACGCCGGCGATGGTGCCCATGGCGATCGAGTGGTCGCCCCCCAGCACCACCGGCATCATGCCCTCGCCGAGGGCGGCGTCCACCTCGTCCCGCACCGCCTCGCAGGTGTGCCGGATCTCCTTGAGGTACTTCAGGCGCGGGTCGCCCGGGTCGTTCGTCTCCTGGATGACGACGGCGATGTCGCCGCGGTCGGTGACCTCGTAGCCGAGCGCGCGCACGCGCGCGTGGATGTCGGCGACACGTATGGCGGAGGGGCCCATGTCGACGCCCCGGCGGCCCGCCCCCAGGTCCAGGGGCACTCCGATCAGCGTGATCTTCTTCGCAGGCACGGTCTCGGGCACGCTAGCACGCGCTCGCGCGAGGGGTCAACGGAGGTGGCCCCGCTCACACCGGACGCGCCCCGGCCGGCTTTTCGGTTAAGGTAGTCGCGATGGGTTCGCCGCCTCCATCGCGCAAGACCGCTCCGGTCTCCGTGCCCGCCCCCGCGGAGCCGTCCGTCGACATCGTCCCCATCCTCGTCACGCGGAAGGTCCTCACCCCCGAGCAGGCGGACCGCCTGCGCCGCTCGACGCGCATGAGCGGCGCCCAGACCGTCGAGCAGGCCATCATCCAGCTCGGGTTCGCCAACGAGGTGCAGATCGCGCAGGCCATCGCCGCCCACGTCGGCCTGCCCTACGTGAAGATCAACCCCCTCGACCTCGACCTCGACGTCGTCACCAAGGGGATCGCCGGCCCCTTCGCGCGCAAGCACGGCCTGGTGGCGATCGGCAAGGCGGTGGACAAGATCACGGTCGCCGTCTACGACCCCTTCCGTCCCTTCCCCGCCGAGGACATCAAGCGCGTCACCGGCCTGGACCCCGAGCGGGTGGTGGCCACGCGCACGGACGTGGAGACGATCAACCGCGGCTTCTACGACCTCAAAGCCAGCCTGCAGACGGCGGAGAAGCAGCTCACGGCCAGCCGCCTCTCCACCGTGGACCTCGGCAACCAGGAGTTCCTCTCCGCGGAGGCCAAGGAGCTGGACCCGGCGGCCGCCCCCGTGGTCAAGGCCCTCGACCACATCCTGAGCTACGCCTTCGAGCAGCGCGCCTCCGACATCCACTTCGAGCCCAAGCGCGACCTCACCCTCGTGCGCCTGCGCATCGACGGGATCCTGCACGACGTGCACCTGATCCCGAAGATCGTCTACCAGGCGGTGGTCTCGCGCATCAAGCTCCTCTCCGGGGCCAACCTGGCCGAGAAGCGGCGGCCCCAGGACGGCCGCATCAAGCGCGAGCAGGGCGGGCGCGAGATCGAGCTGCGCGTCTCCACCATGCCCACCGCCTTCGGGGAGAAGGCCGTCCTCCGCATCTTCGACCCCGACATCCTCCTGAAGGGGGTGGACGAGCTGGGGCTGAGCGGGCACGACGTGCCCAAGTTCCACGACTTCCTCGCCCGCCCGACCGGCATCATCCTCGTCACCGGGCCCACCGGCAGCGGCAAGACCACCACCCTCTACTCCGTGCTCAAGCACCTCTCCAAGCCGGAGGTCAACATCGTCACCATCGAGGACCCCATCGAGATGGTGTTCGAGGACTTCAACCAGGTGGCGGTGCGCCCGCAGATCGACATCACCTTCGCCTCCGCCCTGCGCACGGTGCTGCGCCAGGACCCGGACATCGTGATGGTGGGGGAGATCCGCGACACGGAGACGGCGGAGAACGCGGTGCAGGCCGCCCTCACCGGCCACCTCGTGCTCTCGACCCTGCACACCAACGACGCCCCCTCCTCCATCACGCGCCTGCTCGACCTCGGCATCCCGCACTTCCTCATCACCACCACCCTGGTCGGGATCCTGGCCCAGCGCCTGGTGCGGGAGATCTGCACGCACTGCATCGAGGAGTACGCCCCCACCACCGAGGAGGCGGCGCTGCTCAAGATGGATCCGGAGAAGCTCAAGAGCTATCGCTTCAAGCGGGGCCGCGGGTGCCTGCACTGCCGCCAGACCGGCTACACTGGGCGCATCGGGATCTTCGAGGTCCTCCCCATGTCCGAGAAGCTGCGGCGCCTGGTCACCCACGAGGCCTCGTCCCTCGACATCTTCAAGGCCGCGCGCGAGGAGGGGATGCGCACCCTCCGCGAGGCGGCGATCGAGAAAGTCTTCCGCGGCATCACCACGACCATGGAGATGGCGCGAGTCACCGGCAAGTAGCGCCCCGCCCGCACGCGCAGTAGACTCCCCCACTTCAAAGAGCGATCCCATGAGCCGTCCCGACGCCAGCCGCTCCGACCCGTCGCGCCCCGACGCCGAGAGCCTGCACGGCAAGGTCGTGCTCGTCACCGGGAGCGGGCACGGTCTCGGGGCCGCCCTCGCCCGCGCCGTCGCCGGCCGCCGCGCGCGCGTCGTCATCAACTGCCGCGCCGACCGCAAGCGCGCGGAGGCCCTGGGCGAGGAGATCCAGCGCGGAGGGGGCGAGGCCCTGGTCTGCCGCGCGGACGTGAGCGAGTACGACGAGGCGGCCGCCCTCGTCGGAGAGACCCTGAAGGCCTTCGGACGCCTGGACGTCCTCGTCAACGCGGTGGGCGCCTTCGCCTGGAAGCCGGTGGCGGAGGTCGGCCCCTCCGACTGGCGCTCGGTGATGGCCTCGAACCTCGACTCCGTCTACAACATGTCGCGCCTGGCCCTGCCCCACATGCGGCGCAACCACTGGGGCCGCATCATCAACGTGGGGGCGGTGGGGTCGGAGCGGACGGAGGGGTTCCCCAACGTGGCCGCCTTCTCCGCGGCCAAGGCGGGCGTGATCGCGTTCTCGAAGGCGCTCGCCCTCGAGGAGGCGCGCTGCGGCGTGACCGTGAACGTGGTCTGCCCGGGCGTGCTGACCGACGGCGACGAGGCGGCCACGGAGGTGGACCTCGCCGCCGCCGCCCGCCTGGGAGAGCGCGCGCCCATCGGGCGGCCGGGCTCGCTCGAGGACGTCGTGCGCGCGATCCTCTTCTTCGCCTCTCCCGCCGCCGACTACCTCACCGGCCAGGTCCTGGCCGTGGCCGGCGGTTGGCGGCTGTAGCGAAGGGCGTGGCGCCCGCGGACGACGAGCGGCAGATCCTCCTCCGCCTCTCCGGGGTGTTCACCGATCGCGCGGAGCAGGAGCGCTACCTCTCCGACGGCTGGCCGCGCCTCCAGGTCGTCCTCGACCTCATGGGGACGCTGCGCGCGCAGGGCGTGCGCCGTGTGCTGGAGCTGGGCTCGAACCCCTACTTCCTCACCCTGCTCATGCGCCGGCGGTTCGACTACGAGGTCGCGCTCGCCAACTACTTCGAGGACTCCCTCGGCGAGAAGCGCTACACGCACGTGGCCGAGCTGGACGGACAGCGTCTCGAGTTCCCGTACTCCCACTTCAACATCGAGCGCGACCCCTTCCCCTACGCGGACGCCTCCTTCGACTGCGTGATCTTCTGCGAGATCCTCGAGCACCTCCTGCTCGACCCGGACAAGGCGGTGGGCGAGATGGCGCGGGTGACGCGGCCGGGCGGGTTCCTCGTCATCTCCACCCCCAACGCGACCCGCCTGCCCAAGCTCTACTTCCTCGCCCTCGGCCGCAACATCTACGACGGCTACTCCCCGCACGGACCCTACGGGCGCCACAACCGCGAGTACACGCTCGACGAGGTGCTCGCCCTCATGGACCGCCACGGGTTCGATCCCTTCCACGTGGACGTCCGCAACATCGAGCCCCTCGCCCGCCGCTTCACGTACCTGCAGAAGCTGCGGCCGAAGGTCTGGTACGGGCACCTGTTCGTGGCGGGACGCAAGCGGGGGGCGGCGTCGTAGGGACACTGCGGCCCGTCGAACGGCGACTCGGCGTCGCGAGACCATTGGCGTGGAGTCCGTGCCGTGGTCCGATCTGAGATCTCTTGATTTTTTTTCGAAGCCACCTGGTTCCGGACCTCGCCTTTCTGTTTTCCAGCGCACATCTCCGTCGCGGGCTCGCTCAAAACCCCATCCGTTCTATCCGTCCCGCGACGAATAGGGAGATCCGCACACCCGTGCGCGACTCGCGAGGCATACCGCAGGCCGTAAGGGATGAGGTCCATCGACGCGATGGCGGCCGGTGCGCGTTCGTGTCGTCGAGCGGCAGGCGGTGCGCCGACCGAGAGTTCCTGGAGTTCCATCACCTGCAGCCCTACTCCCGGCAAGGTCCGGCGACGGCGGACAACCTCGCGCTCCGCTGTCGGCGTCGCAACCAATACGAGGCCGATTTGATCTTCGGACCTCGCCACGCTCACGCGGCTGAGCGCGCGATGCGCTCGTCGTCAAATGGTGTCTAGCCTTCGTCGCCGAACACGATCGCGGTGAACGCGAGCAGCTCGCACGAAGGCTCGCGCCACGTACCGGCGCGAAGGCCGGCCTTGCGGCAGGTCTCGTCGAGGAACCGCTCGCGGTCCCAGCCGCGCTCGGAGGCGACCTGGGGCAGGAGCAGGCCGCTGCGTCCGGCGTAGCGGACGACGAGCCCATGCACGCCCACCTCCACATCCTCGGGCGCGATCGGCTGGAGACGGCCGAGCACGGAGACGTGCAGGCTCAGGCCGGGCATCTCGGCCTGGGTCACGAGGTCGAAGCGGCGGTCGTGGAGAGCGGCGGCGACGGCCGCCCGCGCCACCGCCTGGGCCAGCGGATAGATCGGCTCCGGGATCCCGACGCATCCGCGCAGCGCGCCGTCCTCGCGCCGGGCCAGGGTGACGAACGCGCCCGCGAGGCGCTCGAGCTCGGCCGGCCGCGCACCGAGGTCCTCGTCCTCGAAGGTCCGGCCGGCGAGCTGGGCCTGGATCGCCGCCCGCGCGATGGCGAGCAGCCGCCGCCGGGCCGCCTCCGACAGGACGCCGACCCCCGTGCCGCCGCCGCTGCCGCCGGCGGCTTCGCCGCTCATGTCCCCGGACTCTCCGGGACGGCGCTGAGCGCCGCCGCCAGGTACCCGACGACGCGGCTCTTGTCGTGCTCGCCGGCGTCGCCGCTGTCCGCGTAACGCAGGACGGTCGCGCGATCGGCGCCCCGGGCCCGGGCCGCCTTCAGGACGGCCACCATGGGGCCACCCCCGCAGGCATGCCCGTGGAAGGACTCGAGGCGGTCCATCAACCGCTCGGGATCGAAGCGCTCCACGTCCCCCACGACCTTGGCGTCGAGCGCGCTTGCCTCCCGCGCCGGATGGTAGTGGCTCAGGTCGCTGGAGGCGACCAGCAGCGCCTCCCGGCCGGCGAGGCCTTTGGCGAGCGCCTGCGCCAGCGCGTCCACCTCGTCGCGGGACTGGCTCCCCATCAGGAGCGGCACCAGCCGCAGCCCGGGCACGACGTGCTGGAGGAACGGGAGCTGCATCTCCAGCGAGTGCTCGTCGCGATGGGGCCCGGGATCGTCGCGCACGACCTCGCCCGCGCGCACGACGGCCTCCGCCGCCTCCTCGTCGATCGGGATCTCGCCCAGGGGCGTGGCGAAGGACCCGCGCACCCAGGCGCTCACGCCGTGGAAGGCCAGGCGATGGGAAGGGCCGACGAGGACGACGGTGAGGTCGCGCCGGCCGCGCAGCCGCGCGTACGCGTGGGCGGCCACCGCGCCCGAGTACCGGAGCCCGGCGTGCGGGCTCACCAGCGCGACGAGGCGGCCGGGGATCGGAGACTCAGGGACGTCGGCCAGATAGCGATCGACCTCGGCCCGCAACGAGGAGGCGTCGCCGGGATACCACGTCCCCGCCACCGCCGAAAGGCGAACGCCCCCGCGCATGCTTCAGGCCCCGCGGCGAGGATACACCCGCGGGAGGCGCGCCGCGGGCGCGCCCCCTTCGCTCACCGGTACACGCGGTAGTCGATCTCCGGGAAGATGTTGTCGCGGGACTCGAACTCCCGCACGATCGGCTCCTCCAGCACCTCCTCGCGCTTGAGGGCGCGGTAGAGGTAGCTGAAGCGCGCGACGTGATCGCGCGTGCGCTTCTTGGCGTACTCGACGGTGGTGCCCGTCTTCATGATGAAGGCCCAGTCCGAGGCCTGCGCGAGCAGCAGCTCCCGCGCCGCCTGGTCGAGGGCCCGCCGCTCGAGCTCGCTCGGGCTCTCGAAGCGCCGGGCCAGCTCCACCATCCGCTCCGCCGCCATCTCGAGGTGCGGATAGATCCAGTCGTTGCTCGGGTTGAGCCAGACGTCCGCGAAGCCCTTCGCCCCCCACGTGCACATGGGAGGCTGCACGACGTCGCAGTCCGGATGCCGGTCGAGGAACTGCGGGGGGGTGATCGGCTTCACGACGTCCTGGTCGAAATGCATCTTGCGGAACAGGAAGTCGAGGAACATCGGCCCCTCGAACCACCAGTGCCCGAACAGCTCGGCGTCGTAGGGGCTGACCACGATGGGCGGCTGCTCCATCCCGCCGTCCGCGGCCGCCCTCACCTGCTGGATGCGTCCCTCGAGGAAGTGCGCGGCGTGCTGGCCGGCCTTGCCGCGCGCCCATTCCGGGACGTAGGGCTGCTTGTCGCCCAGCGAGACCTTGCCGGTGACGCGGTAGTACTTGATGCCGACGTTCTTGCGGATGCCGTCCGGGACGATGTCGCCCAGGTAGTCGAGGGGCAGCTCCCACCCGACGTCCTTGTAGAACTCGCGGTAGTCGTAGTCCCCGGGGTAGCCCGACTCCGCGCTCCAGACCTGGCGCGACGAGTCCATGTCGCGGCCGAAGAACACCACGCCGCCGGGAGAGAGCACGGGGGCGGCGATCCCGTAGCGCGGCTGCGGGTGGGCGTCGGTGAGGCCGTGCGATTCCAGGAAGCTGAAGCGGAGGCCGGCCTCGGCCAGGAACCGCTCCTGCCCGGGCAGGTAGCCGCACTCGGGCAGCCAGATCCCAGTGGGCGGCCGGTGGAAGTGCTTCTCGTAGTGCTGGCGGGCCACCTGCACCTGGGCGCGGATGGCCTGGGGCACGGTGTCCATGAGCGGAAAGAAGCCGTGGGTGGCCCCGCAGGTGATGATCTCGAGCTGGCCGGCGTCGCGGTGCTTCCGGAACGCGATGAGGAGGTTCGAGGCGTAGCGGTCCCGGAACACGCCGCGGACCCGGTTGAGCTCGTGGACGTAGAACTTCGCCAGGTCCTGGAAGCGCGCGTCCTCGCGCGCCGTGCGGTCGACCTCCCTCTCGGCCAGGCTCACCAGCCGGTCGAGGTAGCGGTGGTAGCGCTCGACGAGCAGGTCGTCCGTCATCATCGAGACCAGGGGCGGCGACAGGGTCAGGGTGAGCCGGTAGTCGACGCCGTCCTCGAGCAGGCCGTCGAGCACGTCGACCAGGGGCACGTAGGTCTCGGTGAGGGCCTCGAAGAACCAGTCCTCCTCGAGGAACTCCGGGTACTCGGGATGGCGGACGTACGGCAGGTGCGCGTGCAGGACCGGGCACCAGTACCCCACGGGCATGATGGAACCTCTGGCCGGTTGGGGCCCCGCGGAGGAGGCCGAGAGTCCAGTCTAACGGCGGAAGGCGTCGCTGGCGCCGCCCAGGCGTCTCTTGCGCCCCTTGCCGGTGCGGGCGTCCACGTCGATCGGCTCCGTGCGCCAGGGCCCGGGGTGGACGTCGGTGGGAGCGGACAGCGCGGCCTCGATCTCGTCGGGGGACGCGCGGTGCCGCACGCGCCGGCGGGCGACCTGCGAGGACGGGCCGCTGGGCGGCGTGACCACGACGTTGCTCTCGGCGAGGACCCGGAACTTCCCGGACGGGAGCGTCCAGCCGAGCAGGGCGCGGTACGAACGGGGGGCGGCGTCCGCGCGCACGTACCAGGCGCGTGCCCCGTAGGGCAGCAGGATGACGGCGGTGCCGCCGTGCGCCGGGTCCGTGACGCGCAGGGTGAGCCGGGTGAGCGCCAGGCCGCGCTCCCCGAGCTCGCGCCGCAACGTGTCCACCGAGCGCGGGCTGAGGTCCCAGTAGGCGAAGAGCCATTCCGGGTCCTTCACCAGCAGCCGCACGCGATCGACCCCGTAGCTCTCGGGGAAGAGGAACCGCTCCTCCTCGAACACGCGCTTGGGGACGTGGCGCGGGAAGTACTTGGCCGACTCGATCTGCTCTTCTTCGGTGAGCGAGGCGTCGGGAGCGGGCAGGGGCGGGGGAAGCGCCTCCGGGACCGGCGCCTTCTTCACACCCGGCCTCGCGCCCGGAACGGCCGCGGTCCGCCGGCCCTCTACGGTATCCGCGCGGCGGTCGGTGGCGGTGCGTTTGACCGCGGTCTGGCCGCCGCGCGCTCCGACTGCAGCCTTGTCGTCCGAGGAGCGCGGGCGCGGCGCGGAGAGGGTCTTCGTACGGGCCATTGCCCTTGAAGTATACCGGAATCGCCGCCGGCGCCACCGAAAAGCGCGGCCGCCCCGGCGCCCGGATCAGGGCTCGGGGTTGCGCTCGTCCGGGCGCCGCGCGCCGTTGCCGCGGCGCTGGGCGCGGATCTGGTTCATCAGCTCGCGGATCCGGTGCTCGACCTCCATCTCCAGGACCCGGAACTTCGCCTGCTGCACGGGGCTGAGCGCGCCGTCGACGGCCTCGCGGTCCTTGCGCAGGACGGAGGGCTCCTCCGCTTCCGCGGCCTTGACCTGGCCGAGGAGCTCGGTGACGCGCGGCTCGGTCGCGCCCCCGGAGGCGAGCAGGCGGCGCAGCTCGACGAGGGACTGCGTGCGCCGCATGATCATCGCCCGCCGGTCGGTCTGCAGCCGCTTGACGAGCGGCATCAGCTTCACGAACTGCTCGTCGGTGAGCTGGAGGCTCTCCTCCAGGTTGCTCAGCACGTAGGCGTCGATCATCTTGAAGGCCTCGTCGCCGGGCGCGCGGGGCTGCACCGGCCGCGGCCGGTCCTCGGGCCCACGCGCGGCCTGTCCGGCCCCGCCGGCCAGGGCGATCGCCATCAGCCAGGCGCCGCCGGTCACAGCGTCCTCCCCCGGGCGAGCTGATCCCGCAGGGCGTCGGCGAGCTCGTGGCTCTCCTCGTCGGTGAGGCTGACCACGCACTCGGCCACGTCCGCGCACTCGACCCCGGGCGCGGCCGCGGCCGCGGTGGGGGCGGCGTGCTCGAGCACGGCCAGGCCATCGTCCTCGTCGTCCGGCGGCAGAGGGGACCAGGCGGGGATCACGGCCGCCCTGGTCGTCGGCGGCGCCGGGGCGGAGACGCGCGAGATCGGCACCACCGTCAACGCGATCATGGCCGCGGCGGCCAGGGCGGCCGCCGTCCATCGCGCCCCCTGCCGCCGCGCCGGCGGGGCCTCGGCCAGGCCGAGCGCCACTCGCCGCCGCAGCACGTCCCAGTAGGCGGGGACCGGCTCCGGCACCGTCGCCGGGCGCGACCAGGCGAGGGCGGAACGCGCCTCGTCCGACCGCGCGCGGCAGCGCGCACAGAGAGCCACGTGGCCGAGCACGCGCTGGCTCGCGGTGCCCTCGACCACGTCCATCAACGCGGCCTCCGAAGGATGCCTCCACATCGTCAATCTCCCGTCTTCTCGCGGCCCATCACCTTCCGCAGGTTGGCCAATGCATGGAACAGGTTCGCCTTCACGGTGCCCACGGTGGAGCCCAGCACCTGCGCCACCTCCTCGTGGGTGAGGTCATGGTAGATCTTCAGGATCAAGGTGGCGCGCTGCTTCTCCGGCAGCCGGGCCACGGCGTCCCGCACCTGCGCGGACAGCTCGTCCTGCTCCAGGCGGTCGGCCACCCCGCGGGTCGCGTCCGCCACGTCGCTCTCCAGCGGCTCGCTCGGCAGCCTCCGCGTGGCGCGGAAGTTGAGGCACGTGTTCACCGCGATCCGGTAGAGCCACGTCGAGAACGCGCTGTCGCCACGAAACCGGCCGATGGCCTTGAAGGCCTTGAGGAGCACCTCCTGGGCGAGATCGCTCGCGTCGGAATGGTTGTTGACGTAGCGATAGCACAGCCGGTACACGTCCCGCTGATAGCGCTCGGCCAGCCGGTCGAACGCCTCGCGATCGCCCCCCCGGCAGGCCTCGATGTCGGCCCGATCCTCGTCGCGAACCCGGGGCGAGCTCACACGGACCACATCGTCATGGGCCAGGGCGGCGAACGGTACGGCCGCGACATCGGCAGTCATGGACCCTCATGGACTTAGACCGCCCGGCCGTGAAAAGGTTGAGCCTTTCTCCAGGCGTATGTCCTTGATGATGAACGGCCCTCCGGACTCCAGGCGGAGCGTGGTGGCCCCTCCCGGGGGGACGACCAGCCGGCCCGTGAGCCCGGTGGGCCCCAGGACCAGGCGTTCGGGGCGTGCCGGGCCCGCGTCGGGCACCGCGACGAGCACCGGCGGCGGCAGCGAGGACGGGACGGCCTCGCCTTCGATCGCGATCGCGTACTCGCCGCCCGGAAGGCCGAGCCGACCCCCGATGAGCGCGCCTTCGGGGGCGCGATGCGGCTCGTACGACGGGCCCCACCCGAGCGCGGCCGTCGTCCACACGGCGTCCGCGCGGCCGACGTACCTCCATCCGGGCACTTCGACCGCGGGCCGCCCCACGACGCGCACGGCGTCGCGCCCCTCCGTGCGCGCGGAGGAGAGCCGCGACGCGATCCCCGCCGCCGCCACGAGGCCGAGCGACGCGGCGGCGAGGCCGGCAGGAGTGGCGGTGCGCCCGCGTCGCCCGCCGATCGCCGCGAGCAGGATCGCCCCCGCCCACACGAGGGTGAGGCGCGCGCGGTCCTTCTCCGATTCGTCCAGGACGAACCCGGGCAGGAGGCGCGTCCACTCCTCGGCTCCGGAGGCGGCGCGCAGGAGCGGCGCGGTGCCGTCGCGGTCCCGGTGGACCAGGGCCCGGTCCCACGTCCCGATCGCGCCCGTCCAGAGGCTCCAGCCCACGAGGAGGGCCGCGCCCGCACGCAGGGAGCCGCGCAGGCGGGGCGCCACGGCGAGCGCGAGGGCGGGCACGACCGGCACCAGGAAACGGGCGGGCGGGTTGAAGCCGCCGCGCCACATCGGCCACGCGCCGGCGACGATCAGGACGGCGGCCACGAGCGCGACCACGACGACGGCCAGCCGGTGCGACCGCCGCCAGAGGACGACGAGGCCGGGCACGGCGAGCGCGAAGAAGGGGGCGTACGCCAGCAACCCGAACTCCTGGTCGAAGACGAGCCCCGGCAGGCCGACGGGCAGCGCGCCGAGCGAGAGCTCGGGCCGGCGGCCGTAGACGCGGCGCGGGTCGAAGAAGCCGTAGAGCTGGAAGTGGTAGAGGGCGAGGGCGGCCGCGGAGACCACCTGTGGCGCGAGCCAGGAGAGCGCGACCCGCCAGCCGGGACGCGCGGCCAGCGCGAAGGCGAGCAGGACCGCGGCCAGGATCGCGTAGCGGACGTTGAGCCAGGGAAGGAAGGCGAGCCCCGCGCCCGTCGCCAGCGCGGCCCGCCACGAGGACGGCTCCCTCCCCCGTCGCAGCGCGAGAGCCACGATCAACGCCGCCGGGACCTCCGTGAACACGAGCCCGGCGTAGTGCACGAGCGGCGGGCTGAGGGCCACGATCCAGGCTGCGCCTTCCGCGTCGTCCCCGACCGAGGCCCGGAGGAGCTCGCGCAGCTCGCGGGCGAGCCACACGCCGAGGAACGCCATGAAGAAGGACGCGCCGGCGTACGAGGCGATCGCGTAGGCGGGCAGGACAAGGAGGGAGAGGCCGACGGCGTGGAGCGAGTAGATCTCGCCGCCCCGCCCGCGGACCCGATAGTGCGGGGCGAGCGGCTGCGGATGGAAGTCGCGGTACCGCCCTTGCGCATAGTCCTGCTCGAGCGAGAGGTCGTGGTCGCGGAGGAGGCTGTCCGCCACCATCAGGTAGTGGGGCTCGTCGCCTTCGGGGCCGACCTGCGCCTGGACGCGCGCGGCCGCCAACCCGTACACGAGCGCCACCACGGGCAGGAACACCGCCCGGCTCCAGCGCGGCCGCGACATGGACGCGATCCCAGCCACCACGCCGGCAATGACGAGGACGGCCAGGGGCGGGCCGGCCAGGGCAGCCACGCCAGGCAGGCGGACACCGAGGATGACGAGGACCACGACCGGAGCCGCCCCGATCAGGAAAGGCCCGATCCCGCGGCCGAAGACGAGCGCGATCGCGCCCAGGATCAGGACGAGAGCCCCGACGGCCGGCCCCGAAGGGATCCCCAGCAGCCATCCGTCCGGCCGCGCGGCGGCCCCGCCCGCGGCGATGAGGACGGCCAGCCCGCCCGCCACCCATCCCGCCGCCGCTGCCCCGCGCCCGTCCATCGGCGAGGATTCTATGGCCGGCTCCTCGGGAGGGTTGATTTCACCGCGGAGAAGGCCGATAGTGACCTTGGGGGGATGTCATGAAGCGCTTCGCCGCCGTCTTCCTGCTGGCGCTGGCGCCGGCCCTGGCCCACGCCGATTCGGTGTTCCTCAAGAGCGGGGGCGAGATCAAGGGCGAGATCGTCGAGAGACGGGCCGACGCCGTGGTCATCGAGGTCGGCCCCGGCCGCCTGACCCTGCCCCTCAGCGCCATCGCCCGCATCGAGTCCAATACCACGGACATCGGTGTCTATCGCTCGCGGGCGGCCGCGCTCGCCGCTCTGGACGTGCGCGGCTGGCTGAACCTGGCGGCCTGGGCCCAGGCCCGTGACCTGGCCACGCTGGCGCGCGAGGCCTACCTGCACGTGCTGGCCATCGACCCCGCGAACGCGGCCGCCCACCTCGGGATCGGAGACGTCCAGATGGCCGACCGCTGGCTCTCGCCCGCCGACGCCAACCGCGCGCGGGGACTGGTCGAGTTCGAGGGGACGTGGATGACTCCCGAAGAGCGCCAGGCCCGGATTGAGGAGCGTGTCGTCATGGCGCAGGAGCGCCAGGCGGAGCGCGCCGCCGAGGCGCAGGCCCGCGAAGCCGATGCCCGTGTGCGCGAGGCCGAAGCCCGCGCGCGGGCGGCCGAGACGGAGGCCCGCATGGCCAGCGAGCCGTCGTCGGGAA
This sequence comes from Vicinamibacteria bacterium, assembly GCA_041481445.1. Lineage (GTDB taxonomy): Bacteria > Acidobacteriota > Vicinamibacteria > Fen-336 > Fen-336 > AA29. The sequence continues at coordinate 52,469 of JBGPBV010000013.1, read as the reverse complement.
TTCCGTATCCTTATGTGTTCGGCGGCGGCGGGTACGGCCCCGGTGCCTACGGTCCCTACAACCCCTTCCCTCCGGTGCACATGAACCACCGTCGCGACACGCAGCCGATCCAGCCGGTCCGGCCTCCGGCCCAGGTCCCTCCCCCCGTTCGAATCAATCCCGTGCGGCACGATGTGCCGCCGCCTCCGTCGGTCGGCAAGCCGGCCCATTGACTTTCGCCTGATCTTCGCCTAGCCTTCCGTACGGGAGGTTGGGCATGCACCTCACCCGGCGCCAGAAGGAAATCCTCGATTACCTCGGCGGATACATCGGCGAGCACGGGTACGCGCCCACCATCGAGGAGATCGGCCACCACTTCGGCCTGAGCTCCCTCGCCACCGTGCACAAGCACCTCACGAACCTCCAGGAGAAGGGGCTCGTCAAGCGCGCCTGGAACCGGAGCCGCGCCCTCGAGCTGGTGCCGTCCGAGGTCAAGGTGCGCGCGGTCGAAGTGCCGCTGCTCGGCCGCGTGGCCGCGGGCACGCCCATCGAAGCCATCGAGTCCACCGAGACGATCTTCGTGCCCGAGGACATGGTGGGCCGGGGCCGGACCTACGTCCTCCAGGTGAAGGGCGACTCGATGATCGAGGAGCAGATCCGCGACGGCGACTACGTGATCGTCGAGGACCGCCAGTCCGCGCGCGACGGGGAGATGGTGATCGCGCTCCTCGGGGGCGAGAACGCGACCCTCAAGAAGTTCTACCGCGAGAGCGGCGGCACCATCCGCCTCCAGCCCGCCAACAGCGCGATGAAGCCGATCTACGTCGACGAGGAGGACATCCGCGTCCGCGGCGTCGTCATCGGCGTGCTGCGGAAGTACTGACGGGCGCGCTAGACTCTGGGGCGGAGCCTCCAAATGAACGACGAGAAGCCGCGCGCCGCCGGGGCCGTCAACTTCACGATCGTGCCCGACGAGGACCATACGACCCCGCGGGTCTACAGCAACTTCTGCTCGATCCAGAACTCGCCCTTCGATTTCACCCTGACCTTCTGCGAGATGCTCCCGATCGGGGAGCGCGAGATCCACGAGGCGCAAGCCACCCACGTCGTGAAGGCGCCGGTGCGGGCGCGCATGGTCGTTCCCGTCCAGATGATCCCGGGCCTGATCGCCGCCCTCCAGGAGAACTTCCGGCTCTACCAGGAGTCGTTCGGGCCGCCCCGCGGCCCCCTCCACTGACCTCGCGCGCCGCGGGCGCGGACCTCCGGGGACGCGACCACCGCCTACACTGAAGGCGTGAAGTCGAGAGAGCACGCGCGACGGATCCTGCACGTGGACCTCGACCCTTTCCTCGTCTCCGTCGAGCGCAGCCTGGATCCGTCCCTGCGCGGCCGGCCCGTCATCGTCGGCGGCCGGCCCGACGGGTCGGGGATGGTGGCGGCGGCCTCCGCGGAGGCGCGGGAGACGGGCGTGCGCGCCGGGCAGTCCCTCGCCGCGGCGCGGCGCGCCTGTCCCCTTGGCGTGTTCCGTCCCGGCGACCTCGAGGCCTACGCGCGCTACAGCGAGGACGTGACGGCCATCCTGCAGGCGGCGAGCCGCCGCGTCGAGCGCCCGTCGGCCGACGAGGCCTACGTGGACCTCACGCCGGACGGGCCGGGCGGCGCCTCTCCCGTGCCCGCCGCGGAAGCGATCAAGGACGAGCTCCAACGCCGGCTCGGCCTCGACGCCTCGCTCGGCCTCGCCTCCTCGCGGCTCGGGGCGCGCGTGGCCTCGTCCTGGGCCCGCCCGCGCGGCCTGCTCGTGGTGCTGCCGGGCTACGAGTCCTCGTTCCTGGCCCGGCAGCCCCTCCGATTCCTGCCCGACCTTCCCCCTCACCTCGAGGCCGCCCTCGAGAACGCGGGCCTGACGACGCTCGGAGAGGTCGCGGCGGTGGAGCCGGCCGCGCTCGAGGAGCTCGTGGGCGCGCCCGCCGCCCAGCGTCTGCAGGAGGCGGCGCGCGGCGAGGGCGAAGAGCCAGTCGCCCTGAGCGCGCCTCCGACCGCCGTGCAGGAGGAAGCGGTCCTGCGCGACCGCCGCACCGATCGTGAAGGCCTGGAGGCCGTGCTCGACGGCCTGGCCGGACGCGCCGTCCGGAGGCTGCGTCCGTTCGGCCTGGCCGCGGGCTCGGTGACCGTCGAGGTGCGGCGGCCCGACGGTCCGGTGCGGCGCACCGAGAGCCTCGAGCCCGCCATCGAGGACGACGACACCGGCCGGGCGGTGGTGAGGACGCTGGCGAGCGGGATCCTGGAGCCCGCCGCCGGCGTGCGTGGCCTGGTCGTGCGCCTGGGCCGCCTGCACCCGCCGCGGCCGCAGTCCAGGCTGTTCCCGCTGTATCCGGGCCTGGCGCGGCCGGGCTGAGGCCGCGGGCGCGCTAGAATCGCTCCAACGTCATGGCGTCTTCCCGCCCGCGCCTCACGCGCCGCCCGCCCGCGGCGGCTGCGTCCGCCGCCGCCCCCAAGGCACCCTCGCGCCGGGCGGTCCTGGCCGAGCGCGCGGGCAGGATCCTGGACATCCTCGAGCAGGCGCATCCCGAGGCCACCTGCGCGCTGCACTACCAGAGCCCGTTCCAGCTGGTGGCGGCCACGATCCTGTCCGCGCAGTGCACGGACGAGCGGGTCAACATGGTCACCCCGGCACTGTTCGCCCGCTACCCGACCGCGCAGGCCCTGGCCGCGGCGCGGCCCGCGGACGTCGAGGAGATCATCCGGTCCACCGGCTTCTATCGCGCGAAGGCCAGGAGCCTGCTCGGGTGTGCGCGCGCCTTGAGCGCCGACCACGGCGGCGAGGTCCCGCGCTCGATGGAGGCGATGGTCGAGCTGCCGGGGGTCGGGCGGAAGACGGCCAGCGTCGTGCTCGGCCACGCCTACGACATCGCGGAAGGGATCGCGGTCGACACCCACGTGCTGCGCGTCTCGAATCGGCTGGGCATCGCCAGGGGCGACGACCCGATCGACGTGGAGCGCCAGCTCATGGCGATCGTCCCCCGCGCGCGCTGGACGCGCACCACCGACCTCCTGATCTTCCACGGCCGGAAGATCTGCATGGCCCGGCGGCCGTCCTGCGGCCAGTGCCCGGCCTTCGCCCTCTGCCGGTGGCCGCAGCGTCAGGCCTTCGCGCTGGGCAAGCCCCCGCGCGCGAAAGTGGCGCGGACCAGACGGCCTCGACGCTGATGGCGGACACCGTCCTCGCCGCCGCCGTCCAGATGACGTCCACCGCCGACGTCGAGCGCAACCTCGACGCCGCCGAGCGCCTGGTCGCGGCGGCGGCGGAGCGCGGCGCGCGCCTGGTCGGGCTCCCGGAGAACTTCGCGTTCCTTCGCTCCGAGGGCACGCCCGTGCCCGAGCCCCAGGCCCTCGACGGTCCCTGGGTCCGCCGAATGGCCGACCAGGCCCGGCGCCACCGCCTGACCCTCCTCCTCGGCAGCCTGCCCGAGCGGATCGAGGGCGACGCGCGGGTCTACAACACGTCGGTCCTCCTCGGACCCGACGGCGCCGTCCTGGCCGTGTACCGCAAGATCCACCTCTTCGACATCGACGTGCCCGGGCTCGAGCACCTGAAGGAGTCGCGCGCCGTCCGGCGCGGCGAGGACGTCGTGGTCGCCGACTCCCCCGCCGGCCGCATCGGCCTCTCGATCTGCTACGACGTGCGCTTCCCGGAGCTGTATCGGCGCCTGGTCCGCGAAGGAGCGCGCATCCTCGCCGTCCCCTCCGCCTTCACCGACCGCACGGGCAAGGACCACTGGGAGGTCCTCCTGCGTGCGCGGGCCATCGAGAACCTCGCCTACGTGCTCGCCCCCGCGCAAGTGGGGGCACACGGCCGCGGGCGGGCCTCGCACGGCCACGCGATGGTGATCGACCCCTGGGGCACGATCGTGGCCCAGGTCGGCGACGAGCCTGGCTTCGCGCTGGCCGAGATCGATTTCGACCGCCTGGAGCGCCTCCGCCGCGAGCTACCCGCCCTCGACCATCGGCGCCTCTGACGACATTTAACGTGTCCTTCGGTAACAGTCATTGGTTGACCGGCGGGTCGTGTGCTGGCATAAAGGAAGAGAGGCCGTCGCGCACGAGGCGGCCCTCGGGAGGACCTTGGAGACATGAGGAAGATCCTGGCGTTTGCCGTGGCGGCGCTCCTGGCGGCCGGAGTGGCGGGGGCCGCCGAGGGAATCAAGGGCGAGTGGACTGGATTCATTACCGATACACACTGCGGCCAGCACGGCGCGAACAGGGACCATACGTTGGCCTGCGTCGAGAAGTGCATGAAGGGGGGCTCGAAGGCCCAGATCTTCAACGAGGCGGACGGCAAGCTCTACGACCTCGCCGTCTTCGACGCCAAGCTCAAGCCGTTCGTGGGCAAGCGGGTCACGCTGACCGGATCGCTCGACAAGGACACGCACGCCATCACCGTCGACAACGCCATCCCCGCCAAGAAATAGGAGGGCGGGCCGGGCCGTCAGAGACGTCGTCGCGGTGGGGATCCCCGGACCAGGCGAGATCCTTCAGGTCTAAACGATCTCGCGGCCACCTCCCCGGGGCGCAAGCGCGCCCATAAAGCCTTGACACTACGCTCCTCCCCCCGTTACGATAGGCGTTTGCGATCGGGTGCCGCGGGCGCCCCCTTGGGAGCATGATGCCGACCTACATTCCAAAGGCCGACGAGCGCGACCGGCAGTGGTTCGTGATCGACGCCAAAGACCAGGTCCTCGGAAAGCTGGCCACGCGCGCGGCCACCCTCCTGACCGGCAAGCACAAGCCGACCTACACGCCCTTCCTCGACACCGGGGACCACGTCATCGTGATCAACGCGGCCGCGGTCCATCTCACCGGGCGCAAGGAGACGGGGAAGCTCTACCGGCACCACACCCTCTACCTCGGCGGCCTCAAGTCGCAGGCCGCGGGTGACGTGCGCAAGAAGCATCCCACCCGGCTCGTCGAAGAGGCGGTGCGCGGGATGCTGCCCAAGAGCAAGCTCGGCCGCGCGATGTTCCACAAGCTGAAGGTCTACGCGGGGAGCACGCATCCGCACCAGGCCCAGAAACCCAAGCCCGCGCCCGTGAAGTAAGGAGAGAGCTTGAGCACACCCATCGAGTACTACGCGACCGGCAAGCGCAAGACGGCCATCGCCCGCGTGCGGCTGCGCAACGGCACGGGCGAGGTCCGCCTCAACGACAAGGCTCTCGACGACTACTTCGGCGGCCACGAGGCCCTGAAGATGCTGGCCAAGCAGCCCTTCGCGGTCACGGAGACGACCGAGAAGTTCGACGTGCTCGCCATCGTCACGGGGGGCGGGCCCGCCTCGCAGGCGGGTGCGCTGCGCCACGGCATCTCGCGCGCCCTGTGCGAGTTCAACATCGAGCTGCGCAAGCGGCTCAAGAAGGCGGGCTTCCTCACCCGGGACGCCCGCATCAAGGAGCGCAAGAAGTACGGACAGAAGGGAGCGCGGCGACGCTTCCAGTTCAGCAAGCGTTAACGACGTTCATTTCGAGCCTCCGCGAGGGGGCCGGCAAGCCCCGGGTCCGGCGTGACCCGCGGCTGATCAGGAGGACGGTTTGTCGACGACGGTGAACACGACGCAGGCCCAGGGCGGGCCCCCCACGGTCAGCATGAAGGAGCTGCTGGAGGCGGGAGTCCACTTCGGCCATCAGACCAAGCGCTGGAACCCGAAGATGAAGGACTTCATCTTCGGCGAGCGCAACGGCATCTACATCATCGACCTGCAGAAGACGCATCGCCTCCTGCAGGACGCGCTGCAGTACGCGCAGGACCTGGCCAGCCAGGGCCGCACCATCCTGTTCGTGGGGACCAAGCGCCAGGCCCAGGAGGCCATCGCCGAGGAGGCGCAGCGCTGCGGGATGCCCTACGTGAACGAGCGCTGGCTGGGCGGGCTGCTCACCAACTTCGTCACCATCCGCAAGAGCCTCGACCGGCTCCGCGAGCTGGAGTCCATGTCCACGGACGGCCGCCACGAGCGGCTGACCAAGAAGGAAGTGGCCCAGCTCGAGAAGGAGCGGGTCAAGATCGAGAAGAACCTGAAGGGCATCAAGGGCATGAAGAACGTGCCCGACGCCGTCTTCGTGATCGACACCCGCAAGGAGTCGATCGCGGTGCAGGAGGCGCGGAAGCTCAAGATCCCCGTCATCGGCATCGTCGACACCAACTGCGACCCCGACGAGGTCGACCACGTGATCCCGGGCAACGACGACGCCCTGCGCGCGATCAAGCTCTTCGCGAGCCGGGTGGCGGACGCGGTGATCGCGGGCCGGGGCCTGCGCGAGGCGCGGGCGGCGGAGGCCGCCCCCGACAAGGGAGCGCCCGACAAGGGCGAGGACGAGGTCGCGCGGCGCCGGCCCAAGACCCGCCCGATGACCACTCCGGTACCGATGGCCTAGCTGTCGCCAGGCCGGCGAATTCCTGGGGGGCCGCTGCCCGCGGCCCCCCGGCTTGTTTAAGGAAAGCAATATATGGCGGAAATCTCGGCGGAAATGGTGCGTAAGCTGCGTGAGGAGACCGGAGCCGGCATGATGGAGTGCAAGTCGGCCCTGGTGGAGGCGGGCGGGGACGTCGAGAAGTCCCGCGAGATCCTCCGCAAGAAGGGGCTGGCCACCGCGGCCAAGCGGGCGGGGCGCACGACGAGCGAGGGCGTGGTCGGCACCTACATCCACCCCGGGGCCAAGATCGGCGTGCTCGTCGAGGTGAACTGCGAGACCGACTTCGTGGCCAAGACCCCCGACTTCCAGTCGCTGGTCAAGGAGATCGCGATGCACATCGCGGCCGCGAACCCCCTCTACGTCACCAAGGAGGAGGTCCCCGCGAACGTCCTGGAGAAGGAGCGCGAGATCTACAAGGCCCAGGCCGCGTCCGCGGGCAAGCCGGCGCCCGTCCAGGACAAGATCGCGGAGGGCAAGCTCAAGCAGTACCTCTCCGAGGTCTGCCTCCTCGAGCAGCCCTTCATCCGCGAGACGGACAAGACGGTCGGCCAACTCGTCCAGGAGAAGATCGCCCTCATCAAGGAGAACATCGTGGTGCGGCGCTTCGCCCGCTTCAAGGTCGGCGAGGAGGCGCGGGCCAACCAGCCGGAAGCGCCCCCCGAGGCGGCGCCCGTCCCGACGAGGTAACATCGCCCCGACATGCCCTCCAGCCGAAAGCCCGCCTTCAAGCGGATCCTCCTCAAGCTGTCGGGCGAAGCGCTCCTGGGCGAGAAGAGCTTCGGCATCGACCGCGCCTTCACGGACTACCTGGCCACCGAGATCAAGGGCGTGCACGCGCTCGGCACCCAGGTGGGGGCGGTGGTGGGCGGCGGCAACATCTTCCGCGGGGTGTCGGACACCGCCCTCGGGATGGACCGCGTCTCCGCCGACCACATGGGGATGCTGGCCACCGTCATCAACGCCATCGCCCTCCAGGACGCGCTGGAGCGCGCGGGGGTGATCACGCGCGTGCTCTCCGCCATCGAGATGCGCGAGGTGGCGGAGCCGTTCATCCGGCGCCGCGCCATCCGGCACTTCGAGAAGGGCCGGGTGGTGATCTTCGCGGGCGGCACCGGCAACCCCTACTTCTCGACCGACACCGCGGCCGCCCTGCGCGCGATGGAGATCAAGGCCGAGGTGCTGTTCAAGGGCACCAAGGTGGACGGCATCTACGACTCGGACCCGCTCCAGAACCCGGGGGCGCGCAAGTTCGAGAGCCTGACGTACCTCGACGTCCTCAAGAAGGACCTCAAGGTCATGGACGCCACCGCCATCTCGCTGTGCAAGGACAACCGGCTGCCCATCGTCGTCTACAACCTGCGGCAGAAGGGCACCCTGCGGCGTATCGTGAAGGGCGAGAAGGTCGGCACCATGGTCAAGGAGTAGCGCCACATGCCCGTGAAAGACCTGATCGCGGACGCCAAGCAGCGCATGCACGCCTCGGTGGAGACGGTGCGGAAGGAGCTGGCCACCATGCGCACCGGCCGCGCCTCGCTCTCCATGCTCGACGGCATCCGCGTCGACTACTACGGCACCCCCACGCCGCTGAACCAGGTGGGCAACCTCTCCACGCCGGACCCGACCCTCATCCAGGTCCAGCCCTGGGACGCCAAGCTCCTGGGGGTGATCGAGAAGGCCATCCGCACCTCCGACCTCGACCTCAATCCCCAGAACGACGGCAAGATCATCCGCATCCCCATACCGGCCCTCACCGAGGAGCGCCGCAAGGGCCTGGTCAAGAACGCGCACAAGCACGCGGAGGAGGGCCGGGTGGCCATCCGCAACGTGCGCCGCGACGTCAACGACCACCTCAAGAGGATGCTCAAGGGCCACGAGGTGAGCGAGGACGACGAGAAGCAGGCCATGGCCGAGGTCCAGAAGATGACCGACCTTCAGATCGAGGAGATCAACGCGATCCTGAAGAAGAAGGAAACGGAGATCATGGCGGTGTAGTTGGCGGGGGCGGGTGGACCCCCGGCTATAATCCGGGACGTGCCCGTCACCCATCTCGACTGCACGCGCTGCAACCAGCGCTTCGAGCCGGGCCGCGTCCTCAACCTCTGCACGGCCTGCGGGTCGCCGCTGTTCGCCCGCTACGACCTCGAGCGCGCGGCCAAGAACATGCGCCCGGGGCACCTCGCCCTGCGCGAGCCGACGCTGTGGCGCTACGACGACGTCCTCCCCGTCGACAACCCCGACCACCGGGTCAGCCTCGGCGAGGGCTTCACGCCGCTCCTCACCGCGCGACGGCTGGGCAGCCTCCTCGGCCTGCCCCGCCTGTTCGTCAAGGACGAGTCGGGCGAGCCCACCGGCTCCTTCAAGGCCCGCGGCCTGGCCCTGGCCGTCTCGATGGCCAAGGCCCTCGGCGCCACCGACGTGTGCCTGCCCTCCGCCGGCAACGCGGGCAGCGCGCTGGCCGCCTACGCGGCCAAGGGCGGCCTCAAGGCGCACGTGTTCGTGCCCCGGGACATCGCGATGCTCTTCCTGATGGAGACGCGCGCCTACGGCGCGGAGGTCGAGACGGTGGAGGGCCTGATCACCGATGCCGGGAAGGTCTGCGCGGCCCGGGCCAGGGAGCACGGCTGGTACGAGTGCGCCACCCTGAAGGAGCCCTATCGCGTCGAGGGCAAGAAGACGATGGGCTACGAGATCGCCGAGCAGATGGGATGGAAGCTGCCCGACGCGATCCTCTACCCCACCGGCGGCGGCACCGGCCTCATCGGGATGTGGAAGGCCTTCCGCGAGCTGGAGGTGATGGGGTACGTGGGGCCGGGCCGGCCGCGCATGTACGCGATCCAGGCCGAGGGTTGCGCGCCGATCGTGAAGGCCTTCAGCGAAGGGCTCGAAGAGGCCCCGATGTGGGAGAACGCGCACACCCTGGCCCACGGCCTGCGCGTGCCCAAGGCGCTGGGCGACTTCCTCATCCTGCGCGCGCTGCGCGAGAGCCACGGCGCGGCGCTGGCGGTCTCGGAGAGCGAGATCATCCAGGGCGTGAAGGACGCCTCCGCGGCGGAGGGAATCTTCATGGCCCCCGAGGGCGGGGCCTGCGTGGCCGCCCTGCGGAAGCTCAAGGCGAGCGGCCACCTGAGCCCCGACGACTCCGTGGTCGTGTTCAACACGGGGACCGGCTTCAAGTACGTCGAGAACATGGCCCCGATGTGGGGCGACGAGGCGCGCTGAATCCGTGGTAGCTTAGGCGCGGGTGGCTGCCTCCGCAGCAGACCCGTGGGTACGCATGGCGCATTGGTCGCCCTCCTTCGAAACTCCCGGACCCCGGCGACGTCCACACTCCTGGTCCCGCTGGTCGTCGCTCCTGCGCCTCGCGCTCTGGGGCGGCGATGCCGAGTGCGGCCAGTGCGGTAGCCGCCGCGTCCGCCGGGTGTGGGCGGACTGGACGCACGCGCTCGGCCTCGACGCCTGCCGGTGCGACGCCTGCGGAGCGACCTTCCACGTGCCACGGCGGGCGGCGACGGCGGGCCTGGAGGAGCCGGGCGAGGCGAGCCCGATGTTGACCCTGCCGCCTCCCCCGGAAGTGGACCTGGCCGCTCTGGACCGGGCGATGGCGGCGCGCCTCCCCCGCCGACGCCGATCCAAGTAGCCGCCGCGCCGCCGCGCCGGAATCTTCTAGAATGGGCGCTCCCATGACCCGGCGCCTGTACCACGACGATCCCTACCTCCTCGAGTTCGACGCGCGCGTGGTGGCCCAGCGCGAGCACGAGGGCCGGCCCGCGGTCGTCCTCGACCGCACCGCCTTCTACGCCGAGAGCGGCGGCCAGCCCTGGGACCTGGGCCTCCTCGGTGAGGCCTCCGTGCTGGCGGTGCTCGACGCGGAGGACGACGCGATCCTCCACGTGCTGGACCGGCCGATCCCGGAGGGCCAGGCCGTGCACGGGCGCGTGGACGCCGAGCGCCGCCGCGACCACCGCCAGCAGCACCACGGCCAGCACCTCCTGTCGCGCGCGTTCGTCGAGATCTCGAGCTCGTCCCGCACCACCAGCTTCCATCTGGGCGCCGAGGAATCGACGATCGACCTCGACCGGGAGGTGGACGAGCCCACGGTGCGCGAGGCGGAGCGACGCGCAAACGAGGTGGTCTGGGAAGGCCGAAAGGTGACGGTGCGCGTGGTCACGAGCGCGGAGGCGGCCGGGCTCGGCGTGAAGGTCCCCGACGAGGCGGGCGACTCCGTGCGCCTGGTGGAGGCGGCGGGGTTCGACCTGCAGGCCTGCGGGGGCACCCACCCGCGCACGACGTCGGAGGTCGGGGTGGTGGTGGTCCTGGGCCACGAGCGGTACAAGGCGGGCAGCCGGGTGCGCTTCGTGTGCGGGCACCGCGCGGTGAAGGCCTTCCACGCGCGGGCCGCGCTCCTGCGGGACCTGGCCGCGACCTTCTCGTCTTCGCTCGACGACCTGCCCGCGGCCGGACGCCGGGCCATGGATGCGCTCCTCGAGGGCGAGCGCCAGCGGCAGGAGCTGCTCGAGCGCGCGCTCCTGGGCGAGGCGCATCGGCTGCTCGGCCAGGCGCCGCCGGACCGGCCGGCGGTGGTGGTCGCGACCTACGAGGGCTGGCCCGCGGCCGACCTGCGCCTGCTCGCCCAGAAGCTCACACAGATCGCCCCCGCCGTGGCCCTCCTGGGCAGCCGCGCCGACAAGGCCCACCTCGTGTTCGCGCAGAGCGCGGGGCTCGGCCACGACGTTCCCGCCCTGCTGCGCCAGGCGGTGGCCGCCCTGGGCGGGCGCGGCGGCGGCAAGGGCGACCTCGCCCAGGGAGGCGGCGACCGCGTCGACCTCCTCGACGAGGTGCTGGCGGGAGCGGCGCGGACGGTGCGCGGAGACGTGACCGCGGCGTGAAGGCGGAGCGCGGCTACGGGCTGCTCCTCCTCGCCGTGGCCTGCGTCTCCGTGGGCAGCATCTTCGTCCGCCTGGCCCACGCCCCCGCCCTGGCCGTGGCCTTCTACCGCATCTTCCTGGCCTCGGTGGCGGTGGCGCCGTTCGCCGTCCCCTCGCTCGCGCGCGCCTGGCCCCTTCTGGCCGCGCGCCCGCGCGGGCTGCTCGTCGCCTCCGGGGTCTCGCTCGGCGTGCACTTCGCGACCTGGATCGCCAGCCTCTCGTACACGTCGGTGGCCGCCTCCGTCCTGCTCGTCAACACCGCCCCCCTGTTCACGCTCGTGTTCTCGTGGTGGCTCCTGCGGGAGCCGGCCTCGCCCGCCGTGCTCCTCGCCATGGGCCTGGCCCTGGCCGGCGCCGTCCTGATCGCGGCCGGTGACTGGCAGTCGGGGATGGCGTCCCTCACCGGGGTCGCCCTGGCCATGGCGGGCGCGGTCACGATGTCGCTCTACCACGTGATCGGCCGCGGCCTGCGCGAGGCGCTGCCCCTGCGCGCGTACGTCGTGGGCGTGTGGGCCGCCGCCGCCGCCACTCTCGGGGTGCTGGTCCTGGCCGCGCGCGTGCCCCTGCTCGCCTATCCCGCGCGCACGTTCGCGGTCTTCCTGGCCCTGGCCCTGGTCCCGACCGTGCTCGGCCACGGCCTCGTGAACCGGTCGCTACGGCACATCCCCGCCCCGACCGTCGGCCTCTTCCTGCTCGGCGAGCCCATCGGCGCCTCCCTCCTGGCCTACGCGGTGTTCGGCGAGGTGCCGGGGCGGCTCACGATCGCGGGCGGCGCCCTCGTCCTGGCCGCCCTCGTGCTCGTGGTGCGGAGCGAGGGGGCATGAGCGGGCGGCGCCACGTGCACGTGCTGTTCACGGGCGGCACCATCTCGATGCGCGTGGACCCCGGGACGGGCGCGGCCGTGCCCGCGATGTCGGGGGAGGAGATCGTGGCCCGCGTGCACGGCCTGCGCAAGGAGGCCCGGCTCACCCTCGAGGACTACGCGCGCCTCCCCGGCCCTCACGTCACCCCGCACTGGATGTGGCGGCTCAGGGGACGCGTGGCCGAGCTGCTGGCGGAGGAGGCCGTGGACGCGGTCGTGCTCACCCACGGCACCGACACGATCGAGGAGACGGCCTTCCTCCTCGACCTCACCCTCGACCGCGACAAGCCGGTCGTGCTCTGCGGGGCCATGCGCACGGTGTCCGATCCGGGCTGGGACGGCCCGGCCAACCTGATGACCGCGGTGCGGACGGCCGTGCACCCGGACGGGCGCGGGCGCGGCGTCCTGGTGGCGGTGGGCGAGCAGGTGCACGCCGCGGCGGAGGCGACCAAGTGGCACACGCAGAGCCTGGCCGCCTTCCGCAGCCCGCGCGGCCCGCTGGCCGTCCTCGACCACGGCCAGGTCGTGTTCCAGCGCCCGGCCTACCGCGCGCCCCCGCTGCGCGCGCGGCGCCTGGTCGCGGAGGTGGACCTCCACACGATGGCGCCCGGGGTCGACGACGGCCTCCTGCGCGCGTCGCTCGCCCGCGGCGCGCGTGGCCTGGTCGTCGAGGGCACGGGCGCCGGCAACGTGCCGCCCTCCGCGCTGCCGGGGATCCGTGCCGCCCTCGCCGCCAGCGTCCCCGTCGTGCTCGTGTCGCGCTGCGCGGAGGGGCGCGTGGCGCCGCTCTACGGCTACGAAGGCGGCGGGCAGATGCTGCACGAGCTGGGGGTGATCCTCGGCCAGGACCTGCCGGGACCGAAGGCGCGCATCAAGCTGATGGTGGCGCTGGGCACGACCTCCGAGGTCGCGGAGATCCGCCGCCTGTTCGAGGCGCCGCCCCCGCACTGATGCGGAGGCGCTCGTCCACATCTTTTCCACAGCGGCGCGGCCGCTCGTGAACAGGCGATGCACAGGTTTTCCGCCGTGGCCGGCCCGGCCTTGCACAGGCCGTCCACAGGCGGTCCACAGGCTCGTCGACGCGCGATCCACAGGGAATCCACAGGCTATCGACCGCGGGCCGACAGCGGATCCACAGCCGATGCGCACCCGGATCCACAGGATTTCCACAGACGGCGGGCCGGCCCCGGCCTAGACGCGTACGGTGGGATCGAACAGCTTGCGGTGCTCGTCGACGGCGAAGCGGTCGGTCATGCCCGCGATGTAGTCGCAGACGACGCGGTGGACGCCGTCGCGCGGGATGCGCTCCTGGTAGTGCGGGGGGAGCTGGAGCGGCTCGTCCACGTAGGACAGGAAGAGGTCGCGCAGGATCCGGCCCGCCTTGCCCCCCATCCGCACCACGCGGTAGTTCCGGTACATGTTCGTGAACAGGAAGTCCTTCAGCTCCCGCACTCGCCGCGACATGTCGGGCGAGTAGCCGACCAGCCGGCGCCCGGCCCCGCGCACCTCCTCCACGGATCCGACGCCGGCGGCGCGGAGGGTCTCGAGGGTCGTGAGGACGAGGTCGCGCGTGCAGCGGCTGATGATGCGCCGCACCGTCTGGTGGCGCCGGAGGCGCTCGCCCTGGATCCCCTCCGCCATGACCTCGTCGTGGGCGTCCCGGAAGAGGGCCACCGCGCGGATCTTGTCCACGGTGATCATCCCGGAGGCGATCGCGTCGTCGATGTCGTGGTTGTTGTAGGCGATCTCGTCCACGAAATCGACGAGCTGCGCCTCCAGGGTCGGGGCCTCCCCCGGCGCGTACTCGGCCGGGGCCTGCGCGTCGCTCTCCGGCTGGTGCTTGATGATGCCCTCGCGGACCTCCCAGGTCAGGTTGAGGCCCGGGAACTTCGGGTACCGCTCCTCCAGCACCTCCAGGATGCGCAGGGTCTGGCGGTTGTGCTCGAAGCCGCCGTGCGCGGCCATGAGCTCGCTCATGACCTTCTCGCCCGAGTGCCCGAAGGGCGTGTGGCCGAGGTCGTGGCCGAGCACGAGGCATTCCGTCAGCTCCTCGTTGAGGGCGAGGCTGCGGGCGACGCTGCGCCCGATCTGCGCCCCCTCCAGGCTGTGGGTCAGGCGCGTGCGGTAGTTGTCGCCCTCGTGGTTGACGAAGACCTGCGTCTTGTACTCGAGGCGCCGGAAGGACGAGCTGTGGATGACGCGGTCGCGGTCGCGCTGGAAGCAGGTGCGGTTGGGGTCCTCCGGCTCCGGGTGGTGGCGGCCGCGGCTGCGGGCGCTGCGCATGCCGTAGGGCGCCAGGAAGGAGTCCTCCCGCTCCTCCAGCGCCTTGCGGTCCACCAGCTCCATGCCTCGCCTCCGCCGGCGATTCTACCGCCCGACCGGCTAGAATGACGTCATGGCGAAGATCGGTGTCGGCGTGCTCGGCGCGACGGGCGCCGTGGGACAGCGTTTCGTACAGCTCCTGGCCGACCACCCGTGGTTCGAGGTGGCGGAGCTGGCGGCCTCGGACCGCTCGGCGGGCAAGCCCTACGCGGAGGCGTGCACGTGGCGCCAGACCACCACCCTGCCCGAGTCGGCGGCCGCACGCGTGGTCAAGGGCTGCGACGAGCGGTTCGAGTCGAAGATCCTGTTCTCGGGCCTGGACTCGTCGGTGGCGGGCGAGATCGAGACCGTCCTCGCCTCCCGCGGCCACGCCGTGGTGTCGAACTCGCGCAACCACCGCATGGACCCCGACGTGCCCCTCCTGATCCCGGAGGTCAACGCCGAGCACCTCGAGGCCCTGGCCGTGCAGCGCAAGCGCACCGGCGGCGGGTACATCGTGACCAACCCCAACTGCAGCGTGGTCGGCCTGGCCATGGCCCTGGCCCCCCTGCAGCGGAGCTTCGGCCTGCAGGAGGTGGCGGTGGTCACGCTGCAGGCCCTCTCCGGGGCCGGCTATCCCGGCGTGGCCTCGATGGACATCGCGGACAACGTCATCCCCTACATCGGGGGCGGCGAGGAGGAGAAGATCGAGACGGAGCCGCTGCGCATCCTCGGCCGCTTCACCGCGGGCAGGTTCGAGCCGGCGCCGATCGCGATCTCCGCCTCCGTGCACCGCGTGGCGGTGACGGACGGCCACACGATGGCCGTCCTCGCCCGCCTCGAGCTCAAGGCCACTCCGGACAAGGTCGTGGAGGCCCTGGCCTCCTTCCGCGGCGAGCCGCAGGAGCGCAAGCTCCCCACCGCCCCCCGGCGTCCCATCCACGTCCTTCCCCAGGTGGACCGGCCGCAGCCCCGCCTCGACCGCGACCGCGAGGGGGGCATGGCGGTGACGGTGGGCCGGGTGCGCGCGGACAAGGTCTTCGACGTCCGCATGGAGGTCCTCGTCCACAACACGATCCGCGGGGCGGCGGGGGTGGCCATCCTCAACGCGGAGCTGCTCAAGGCCCGGGACCTGCTGCCGTGATCGTCATGAAGTTCGGGGGGACCTCCGTCGGGTCCCCCGAGCGCATCCGCGCCCTCGCCGAGCGCGTGCGCGAGCGGCTGGACCGGCGCCCGGTGGTGGTGGTCTCCGCCTTCTCCAAGGTCACCGACCTGCTCGTGAGCGGCGCCCACCTCGCGCTCGAGCGCGACTCCGACTACGAGGGCGTCGTCTTCGAGGTCCTCGACCGCCATCACCGCGCCATCCGGGACCTGGTGGCCAGGGGTCCCGTGCAGGACCGCCTGTTCGCCCATCTCGACGCCGCCATCGGAGAGCTGCGCGCCCTCTACACCGGCGTCTACCACCTGGCCGAGCTCACCGCCCGCACCCTGGACGCCATCTCCGGCATCGGCGAGCGCCTCTCCTACGAGATCGTGGCCGCCTCTCTGGAGGCGGAAGGCCTGCGCGCGCAGGGCGTGGACGCGCGCGGCGTGATCGTCACCGACGAGACCTTCGGCCGCGCCGCCCCCCTCATGGACGAGACCCGCGCCGCGGCCGCGCGCGCGGTCAAGCCCCTGCTCGACGACCGCATCGTCCCCGTGCTGCCCGGCTTCATCGGCAGCACGCGCAAGGGCGTGGCCACCACCCTCGGCCGCGGCGGCAGCGACTGGTCGGCGGCGGTGATCGGGGCGGCCCTGGACGCGGAGGAGATCCAGATCTGGACGGACGTGGACGGGATGATGACGGTGGACCCGCGGGTGGTGCCGGCCGCGCGCGTGGTCCCGGAGGTCAGCTTCGACGAGGCGGCCGAGCTGGCCTACTTCGGGGCCAAGGTCCTGCATCCGGCCACGATCAAGCCGGCGGTGGAGCGCGGGATCCCCGTGCGGGTCCTGAACTCGCTCAACCCGTCCGCGCCGGGCACGCTCATCGCCGGCCGCCTGGAGGGGGCGGAGAAGGGCGAGCCGCGCGCCATCGCCTTCAAGAAGGGGATCGCCGTCATCCTGATCGCGCAGCCGCGCATGCTGATGGCGTACGGGTTCGTGGCCCGCGTGTTCGAGGTCTTCGCCCGGCACCGCACGCCGGTGGACCTGATCGCCACCTCCGAGGTCTCGATCTCGCTCACCGTCGACGACCCCCAGGCCGTCCCCGCCGTGGAGGAGGAGCTCGGGACGCTGGGCGAGGTCGAGGTGCTCTCGTCCATGGCCATCGTGAGCGTGATCGGCCGCGGCTTCAGCCGGCATCCCGGCCTGGCCGCGCGCGTGTTCCAGACCCTGCGCGAGGTGAACGTGGTCATGATCTCGTTCGGCGCCTCCGACGTGAACTTCTCGTTCGTGGTGGCGGAGGCGGACGCCGAGCGCGCGGTCCGGCTCCTGCACCGCGAGTTCTTCGAGGGCCAGCCGTGAGGGTGGCCGTGGTCGGCTACGGGAAGATGGGCCGCGAGGTGGCGGCCGTCCTGCGCGACCGGCACCACGAGCCGGTGATCACGCTCCAGGGCAAGCAGTTCCCCGCCGACTGCCCGGTGGGGATCGACTTCACGCAACCGGACGCGGTCCTGGCCAACACGCGTTCCGCGCTGAAAGCCCGCGCGCGGTACGTGATCGGCACCACGGGCTGGGACGGCCACCTCGGCGACGTGCAGCGCCTGGTCCAGGAGGCCAAGGGCGGGGTCGTGTACGCCGCGAACTTCTCGCTGGGCGTGAACCTCTTCTACAAGGTCGTCCGCGAGGCCGCGCGGATCGTCGCGCACTTCCCCGAATACGATCCCTACGTCCTCGAGAAGCACCACCGCCAGAAGAAGGACGCGCCGTCCGGCACCGCCCGCGCCCTGGCCCGCATCCTCGAGTCCGCTCCGGGGGCGCGCCTCAAGGCGGCGACCTCGCTCGAAGGCGCCCTCCCCGCCGACCGCTTCCACGTCTCCGCCGTCCGCGCCGGCGGGATCGTGGGCGAGCACACCGTCGGGTTCGACTCCGGCGGAGACGAGATCCTCCTCGAGCACCGGGCGCGGACGCGGCAGGGGTTCGCGCTGGGCGCGGTGCTGGCCGCGGAGTGGATCGCGGAGCGGAGCGGCCTCCACACCTTCGAGGAGGTGGTCGACGACCTGATCCGCACCCCGGCGCGCGGAGGGTCCGGCTAGCGTCCGGCCGCCGGCGCCTCCGCCTCCGCCGCGGTCAGGCGCCGGAAGCGCAGGTCACGGACGCGTCCCAGGCCGAGGCTGAGACCGACGAGCTGGCCCCTCTGGTCCCGCCGGAAGAGGACGAGGGGGAGATCGGCGCTCGTGAACGCATCGTGATAGGCGGGGGTCAGGGCGAAGCGCGCGTCCGGGCGCCGACACGCGAACAAGGCGCCGTTCTCGACCCGGATGGTGTAAGTGACCTCGGCCTCGTCGCTCACGTAGGTGCCCTCGTACTTCGCGAGCTCCGCCGCCGTCGGCTGGACGGGGGCGGCCACCGCGTAGTGCACCTTCTCGCCGTCCGCCCCGATGAGGTCGAACGAGCGCCCCACGCCCTCGCCCTTGAACTGCAGGCGGGCGGGCCCGTCGCCGAGCGTGAAGAGCGACGCCGACTGCGGGACGAGCGGCCCCCGACTCCCGGCGCGCAGGGCAGCGCCCTCCAGGGCCACCGAGAGCGGCTCCCCCGTACGGACGTTCCGGTACAGCCCCACCCAGCCGCCCAGGGTGGCCGCGTCCACCGGCACCGGAGAGGCGACCACCGGCGCGGCCAGCGCGTCGCCCAGGTAGGCGTCGGCCACCTTGCGGCCGAGGCCGATCGCGTCGGCGTCACCCGCGTTGCACAGCACCGCGATCGAGACCGCCTGATCGGGATACCGGGTCAGGAAGGCGCGGTAGCCGGCGGTCACCCCCGAGTGGCTGACCTCGGGCACGCCGCGATAGCGGGACACGACCAGGCCGCGCGCGTAGGAGATCTCCAGCCCGTCGCTCAGCCGGCCCCGGCGCTGGAGCTCGGTCACCAGCGCGCGTCCGCCCACGCGCTCGCTCGTGAAGTTCCGGTTCCAGCGCAGGAGGTCGCCCACCGTGGTCAGCAGGCCGCCGTTGCCGTGGACGTTCTCGAAGGGCATGTCGAGGTGATAGCCGTCGCTCTTCTTGTCGTAGGCCTGGGCGCGGCCCTTGACGATGCGGGTGTAGTCGTCGCGCCACCCGGTGTGGGTCATCCCCAGGGGCGCGAAGACCACGTCGCGCGTGTAGCCGGCGAAGCTCTTGCCGCTCACCCGCTCGACCACGATGGCGAGCAGGTTGTAGCCCCCCGTGTTGTACAGGTACTCGCTGCCGGGCGGGAAGTTGAGGGCCTTCTGCCGCGACATGATGTCGAGCACGTGGGCGTGGGTGTAGACACGGGAGCCCCGGGGCCAGCCCATGGCGATCGTCATCGTCCCCCAGTCGCGCAGGCCGCTCGTGTGGTGGAGCAGGTGGCGCAGGGTGATGGGGGTGCCGTAGTCGGGCAGCTCGGGCAGGTACTCGCGGACCTCGTCGTCGAGCTTGAGCTTGCCTTGCTGGGCGAGCAGGAGGATGGCGGTGGCGGTGAACTGCTTGGAGACCGAGCCCGCCTCGAAGACCGTCTCCGGCGTGTTGGGCACGCCGTGCTCGAGGTCGGCCGAGCCGTAGGCGCGGGCCAGGACCTCCCGGCCGTCCTTGCTCACGCCGACCGCGCAGCCGGGTGTCTCCGCGGAAAAGCTCGCGAAGATCGCGTCCACGGCGGAGGCGGGATCGGCCACCGCGGGCTGGGCGAGCACGGACGGCGGCCCCGCCTGCAGGAGGACGGCCACCGCCAGGGAAAGCGGCCGCAGGATCTGCATGGCCCCTAGGATACCGGTGTCGCTCTCGTGCGCGCGCGCCGCCGGAGGGCCGCGCATCGTGGGACACTACCAAGGAGCCCATGGACCTGCGCCTTCCCAGCCTGCGACGCACGATCCTCGTGGCTGCCCTCATCCCCACCGCGGTGATCGCGCTGCTCTGGGCCCTCCTCGCCTGGGAAGTGCGGCTCCTGTCCGCCTACAACCGCGACGTCGTCCACAGCTACGACGTCATCGCCAACACCTGGCGGACGAACAAGCTCCTGGTCGACGGAGAGACCGGCCTGCGCGCATATCTCCTGGCCCGCGATCGCGCCTTCCTCGAGCCGTACGCCTCCGCCGGCGCCGAGCTGCCGCAGGCCCTGGACGACCTCGACCGGCAGCTCTCGGACGATCCGTCCGAGCTCACCTGCGTCCGCGAGCTCCGGAAGCGCTACCAGGCGTGGAGGCGGAGCGCGGAGGCGGCCATCGCCAGCCCGCCCCCCCTCGCCCCCGTGCTCCCGCCGGCCGCCCGCGAGGAGATGGTCCTCCGCAAGGCGGACATGGACGCCATGCGGCAGGCGATGCGGACGATCCACTCCGAGGAGGGGCGGCGCCTGGAGCAGAGGCGGGAACGCGCCGAGACCACCGCCCGCGCCCTGTTCGTCTCCGGAACCCTGGTCGCCCTCCTCCTGAGCGGCGCCGCCGGCTTCGGCCTGCGCGTCCTCCTCCGCTCGGTGGACTCCGCCTACGCGGCTTCGTACCAGGCCCAGGTCGAGAGCGCGCAGAGGGCGGAGCAGGCCAACCGCATGAAGGACGACTTCCTGGCCACGCTCTCCCACGAGCTGCGGACTCCGCTCAACGCGATCGTGGGGTGGGCGCACATCCTCCTGACCGCGGGCGGGGACGAGGCCACCACGCGCAAGGGCGCGGCCACGATCTACCGCAACGCGCTCGCCCAGAACCAGCTCGTCTCCGACCTCCTCGACGTCTCGCGGATCATCACCGGCAAGCTCGCCCTCAAGGTGAGCTCGATCGAGCTCGTCCCCGTGGTGGAGAAGGCCATCGAGACCATGTCGGCGGCGGCCCAGGCCAAGGGCATTCACCTCGACGTCGTCCTGGATCCCACCGCCGGCCTCGTCTCCGGAGACCCGGACCGTCTCCAGCAGGTGGTCTGGAACCTCCTGTCCAACGCGGTGAAGTTCACCCCTCGCGGAGGCCGCCTGCAGGTGCGGCTCGAACGGGCCGGCTCGCACACCGAGATCGTCGTCGCCGACACCGGCCCCGGCATCCCGGAGGACGTGCTCCCGCGCGTGTTCGAGAGGTTCTGGCAGGGCGATTCCTCGACCTCGCGCGCGCACGGCGGGCTCGGCCTCGGCCTGGCCATCGTGAGGCACCTCGTGGAGCTCCACGGGGGGACGGTCGCGGTCGCCAACCGGCAGGGCACCTCGGGGGCCGTCTTCACGGTGCGCCTTCCCCTGCGCGCGCTCGCGGCCGCCGCCGCCACCCCGTGGGCGCGCGAGCCCCCGTCCGCGCACCCCGACCTCGCCTTCGACCGGCCGCCCTCCCTCGACGGCGTCCACGTGATCGCGGTGGACGACGAGCCGGACGCGCGCGCGCTCGTGCAGGAAGTCCTGACCCGTTGCGGGGCCACCGTCGCCCTGGCCGCGTCGGCGGGCGACGCCCTGGCCATGGTGCGGCACGAGCCGCCGGACGTCGTGGTCGCGGACGTCGGGATGCCGGGAGAGGACGGCTACACCTTCATCAAGAAGATGCGGGCGCTTCCCGCGGACCAGGGCGGGCGCACTCCCGCCCTCGCCTTGACCGCGTTCGCGGGCAGCGAAGACCGCCTCCGGGCGCTCAGCGCGGGCTTCGCCATGCACCTGCCCAAGCCGGTCGATCCCGTGGCCCTGGCCTGGGCCGTGCGCACGCTGGCGGAGATGAGGCACGTCGAGACGGCCTGAGGCGCTTCCGGCGATCAAGTTCCTGAACATGTCGGCTCCGCCTTCCGCTCGCGATCGCTGATCGAACGCTCACGGAACGCCAGGCCTCCGGCCGACGTCAGCCCAGGCATGAAGTTTCTGGAGACGCTGGTCGTCGACGTGCGGTACGCGGCGCGCCGCCTGGCCCGGACGCCCGGCTTCACGCTGGTCGCGCTCCTGACCTTGGCCCTCGGCATCGGCGCCAACACGGCGATCTTCAGCGTGGTCCACGGCGTCCTGCTCCGTCCGCTGCCGTTCAAGGACCCGGATCGCCTCTACTGGATCTGGTCGCGCCACACCTCGACCGACCGCTACCCGTTCCAGCTCCCGGAGTTCTGCGACTACCGCGACCAGAACAAGACGCTCGAGTCGCTGGCCGGCTTCGCCAACTGGAGCGCGAACCTCACGGGCGACGGGCCGGCGGAGCGCCTGTCCGGCCTGCGCGTGTCGGGGGGCCTGTTCGAGACGCTGGGAGCGCGGGCGGCGGTGGGGCGCACGCTCCGCCCCGACGACGACACGCCGGGCCACGAGAAGGTCGCCGTCCTGTCCCACGGCCTCTGGCAACGCCGCTTCGGCGGCGACCCCGCCATCGTCGGGCGCAGCCTCTCGCTCAACGGCGAGTCGTTCACCGTCGTGGGCGTGATGGATCGCGATTTCCTGTTCCCGATCCGCCTGGCCGAGATCGCGATCCCGCTCGCTCCCGACCGCGACCCCTGGCGCCAGAACCGGAAGTCCACCAACTTCGTCCGCGCCATCGGACGCGCCCGGCCCGGCATCGGTGGCGCCCAGGTGGCGGGCGATCTCGAGGCGATCCAGCACCGGCTGCAGAAGGAGTTCCCGGACAGCTACGAGTCCAAGCGCGGCGTGATGGCCGTGCCCTATCGCGAGGAGCTGACCCGGAACTTCAGCCAGGCGCTGTGGGTGCTGCTGGGCGCGGTCGCGCTGCTCCTGCTCATCGCCTGCGCGAACCTCGCGAACCTGATGCTCGTACGCGCCACCGAGCGGCGCCGCGACATGGCGATCCGCCAGGCCCTGGGCGCCCGCCGCGGGGACCTGGTGCGCCAGCTCCTGGTGGAGAGCGCGCTCCTGGCCCTGGCGGGGGCTCTGGTCGGCGCCCTGCTCGCCCGCTGGACGGTGCCCGCGCTCGTCGCCCTGAGCCCCGAGGCGCTGCCGCGCGCGCGCGACGTCCACGTGAGCCTGCCCGTCCTGGCGTTCACTCTCCTGGTCGCGGTGGCCGCCGGCCTGGCCTTCGGCCTGGTGCCCGCCGTGCGTGCCGCTCGCGTCGATCCAAGCGAGGACCTCAAGTCGGAGGGCCGCGGCGGCTCGGGCGGCCCCGACCGCAGCCGCGCGCGCTGCCTGATCGTCGCCTCCCAGGTCGCCCTCATGATGATGCTGCTCACCGGCGCCGGTCTCCTGCTGAAGAGCTTCCGCGAGGTCATGCGTATCGAGCCCGGCTTCGATCCCGGTGTCCTGACCGTCCGGCTGTCCCTGCCCCGCAAGGACTACGGCCAGCTCGCGAAGGTCAGCCAGTTCTACCGGCAGCTCGAGGCCCGGGTGGCCGCGCTGCCCGGGGTGACGGCGGTGGCCGCCGTCAACCAGGTCCCGCTCAACGGCGCGGTCGCAAGCGCGGAGTACAAGATCGCGGACCGGCCGCCGGTCGCGGAGGACCAGCTCCCGACCGCGCAGTATCGCATCGCGACCCCGGCGCTGTTCGAGGCGCTCGGCATCCCGATCGTGGCCGGCCGGACGTTCACCGACGCCGACCGCGAAGGCGGCGAGCCCGTCGTGATCGTCAGCCGCGGCCTGGCGCGCCAGGGATTCCCCGACCGCGATCCGATCGGCCGCTACCTGCTCGTGCGCGACAGCCCGGACGGGTTCCGTCCGATGCGGATCGTGGGGATCGCCGGCGACGTGCGCCACACGAGCCTGGAGGCGGACGCCCAGCCGCACGTGTACGTGCCCTACCACCAGACGCACCGCGACCTGCTCGTCTGGCTGACCCTGAACCAGTTCCTCGTCGTGCGCACGGCGGGACCGCCGCTCGCGCTGGCCGAGGCCGTGCGGCACGAGCTGCAGGCGGTGGACCCGATGGTCGCCGCCGCGGACGTCCGCGTGAGCGGCTACTACCTCGAGACCGCCACCGCCACGCGGCGGTTCAGCCTGGAGCTGCTGGCCGGCTTCGCCGTTCTCGCCCTCGTCATGGCCGCCATCGGCATCTACGGCGTCGTGTCGTACACGGTCGCCCAGCGCACGCGCGAGATCGGCGTGCGGCTGGCCCTCGGGGCCCGGCTCGCCGACATCGTGGGGATGGTGATCGGCGAGGGGCTCCGTCGCACGGCGGCCGGCCTGGTGCTCGGCCTCGTCGGCGCGCTCGCGGCCAGCCGCGCGGTCGCGAGCCTGCTCTACGGCGTGGGCGCGATGGACCCGGCGACGTACGGCGCGGTGATGGTGCTGCTCGTGGCCGTCACCGTCGCCGCCTGCCTCCTGCCCGCGTGGCGCGCGGCTCGAGTGGATCCGTTGCTCGCCCTGCGCGCGGACTGACGCGAACGCAGGCGTGTCTCCGGCCGGCGGAGATCACGGTCCTTGATCTGGCAGCGGCTCCGCGCCGGCCTCGAGCCACGCCTGCCACTCCGGCGCCCGAAGGGCGGGGCCGGCCACGACCGACGTGCCCACCCACGTCGAGACCGTTCGGATGCCATGCAGGGCGTTGACCAACCACACCTCGCAGCCGGCGAGATCCGGGACACGGCGGCGCCGGTGGGCCATTCGTGTGCCGAGCCGTGCCGCGCTCTCCTGAATGAGGTCTGCGGTCACGCCGGGCAGGATCCTCGATGCCGGGGGCGGCATGCAGAGACACGCGCCTTCCCACCACAGCACGCTCGAGTTCGTCGCCTCGAGCACCAGGCCGGACCGCGTGGTCAACAGTGCCTCGTCGGCGCCAGCGGTTGACGCGCGGCGGCGCACCTCGGCCAGGCAGGCCAGGTCGGGCCCCTTCCTGCGCGGTGCCGTTCTGGGGTCTGGCTCCTCCCAGACCCACAGCCGAGCGGCCGCGCCCCGCGGTGGGGCGGGCCTGATCCTCAAGCGCAGCTCGGGCCGAGGACGGGCAGACAACTCGACACGGGGGAACCAACGCCCGTGCCGCGGTAGTTCCCGGACCATCGCCCGCCAGAATGCGCGCAGGTGGTCCTGGGGAATGGGGGCAACCTCCCGGCATGCGCGAAAGAAACGCTGCCGGTGCCGGTCGAGCCCGCGCACGCGCCCGTCCGAGACCAGCCAGGAGTCGGCGACGAGCAGCTGGTCATCTTCGTGGGCACGGGGTGCGAATCCACGGCCTGGCTCCCAGGTGAGAGCCCGCCCGGCATTCGCGAGTCGGCGAGCGGTTGAAGACAAGAGAGCTTCGGTCCTTCGTTCGGCAGCGTAGGGTCGTTCTGTCCAGATGGCAAGAGGGAGCCAACTCCACGGCCGCAACCACCGCCGTCGGGGCTTGCCACGGGCATGCTGGGAGGCCACAATCCATTCGAATGGCGAAGCTCCTCCCGCTCTGGCTCTTCCTCTCGGTGGCATTCGTCCGTCTCGCCGGAGCGCAGGCGCCGGAGCCGCCGGACGGGTCAGCGGCGGGCGGGGTCGTGGAAGGCCTGGTCACGACCGCCGACGGACGAGCGGTGGCCGACGCCCGCGTCGTCCTGGTCGGGATGCCCGAGCCGAGCAGCAAGTCCGACGTGGACGGCCGCTTCCGCCTCGCGAGCGTGCCCGCAGGTCAATACCGATTGCGCGCGGAGCTCGAGGGTTTTGGCCGAAGGGAGCTGCCCGTGGAGGTGCAGGCGGGAGCCACGACCCGCCTCCGGCTGACGCTCCCGTTCCTCCCCTTCTCCGAGACCGTGACCGTCACTGCGACCCGCAGCGAACGAAAGCTGGGCGACAGCCCGGCGGACCTTACGGTGCTGAGCCGGGAGGACCTGCAACGCGGGTCGGCTCCGGCCTTGGACGAGGCGCTCAAGCAGGTCCCGAGCTTCAGCCTCTTCCGTCGCACCAGCAGCCTGGTCTCGCACCCCACGACGCAGGGGGTCTCGCTGCGGGGAGTGGGCGCCAGCGGGGCCAGCCGCACGCTCGTGCTCCTCGACGGAGTCCCCCAGAACGACGCCTTCGGGAACTGGGTCTACTGGGACAGCATCCCCCAGCTGCAGATCGAGTCGATCGAGGTGGCCCCCAGCGGCCTGTCCAGTCTCTACGGCAGCTCGGCGATGGCCGGCGTGATCAACATCGCGACCCGGCGACCCGAGTCCAGGACCGCCTCCGTCCGGGCCTACGGTGGGAGCCGTGGGAGCGCGAACGGGGAGGCTTTCGGCAGCCACACCCGGGGTCCGTGGGCGGCCGCCGTAGGGGGCAGCTTCTTCCGGACCGACGGCTACACCCTGGTGAGAGAGGATCAGCGGGGGCCGGTGGACGTCGACGCCGCATCGCGGCACCGCACGGGCAACTGGCGGCTGGAGTACTCTCCATCGCCCGGGCTGACGGTCTTCCAGAACGGCCGTGTCTTCGCCGAGGATCGCGAGAACGGCACCCCGCTCCAGACCAATTCCACCCGCGAGACCTTCCTGGCGGGCGGATTGCGAGCGACGACCACGGGTGGCGGCATCTGGCAGGCCAACCTGTTTTCGCACCTGGACGACTTCAAGAGCACCTTCAGCGCGGTGGCGGCGGATCGCGCTTCCGAGACCCTGACCCTCGCGCAGGCGGTCGACTACAAGGACGTGGGAGGCAACGCCCAGTGGACGCGGGGACTCGGCCCGTCACACTCCTTGAGCGTGGGTGGCGACGTGCGCTGGATCGAGGCCGACGACGTGGAGGACGTGTACATCCCCCCGGCGGTCAACGTCCGCGACCGGCTCATCCCGGCCCAGCAACTCTACGCGGGCGCCTATCTCCAGGACGTGATCAAGGCGGGTCGGCGGGCGGTCTTGACCCTGGGACTCCGGGCGGACCACTGGCGGAACTATGACGCTTCCCAGACGGAGATCGTGAACGCCACGAAGGCGACGACCTTGATCAGCTTCCCCGACACCTCCAAGACGACGGTCACGCCGCGCGGGGGGCTCCTGCTGCACCTGAACGACCATCTCGCGCTGCGCGGTGCCGTCTACGGCGGCTTCCGTGCCCCGAGCCTCAACGAGCTGTACCGCCCCTTCCGCGTGGGGAACGTCAACACCTTGGCCAATCCGGACCTGGGGCCCGAGCGGCTCGTCGGTGGCGAGCTGGGCTTGAACCACGTGCCGAGCTCGCGCTTGTCCTGGCGGGCCACCGGTTTCTGGGACCGGGTCGACGACCCCATCGCCAACGTCACCCTCTCCGTCACCCCCGCCCTCATCACCCGGCAGCGGAAGAACCTCGGCCGAGCGCGCATCCGCGGCCTGAGCTTCGAAGCCGACTACCAACCCGCCCACGAGGTGCGACTGCAAGCCAGCTACGTCCTCTCCGACGCCCGCGTCCTGGAGTTCCCGGCGGCGCCGGCGCTCCAGGGCAACCTGCTGCCCCAGGTCCCTCGCCATCGCGCCAGCCTCCGGCTCGACTACCTGCACCCCGAAGTGCTCAACGTGAGCCTGCGCGGCCGCGTCGACAGCCTCCGCTTCGACGACGACCAGAATCTCCTGCGGCTCGGCGGCCTTTTCGTGGCGGACCTCACGCTGGACCGCCCGCTCGGAGACTCGTGGGGAGCCTTCCTCTCGGTCGAGAACCTCTTCGATCGCCGCTACCCCGTCCAGGCCACCCCGGTCGAGCTGCTCGGTACCCCCCTCACGGTCACCGCCGGCCTGCGCTTCGACCTGCGGCGGCACTGAGGTCCGCCGAGAGGCCGCCGCCCGCCGATCGAGACGCCGCCATGGCGAGCCAATACCCCGTCTACTTCGGCCTGGGATCCAACCTCGGAGACCGCCAGGCCAACCTGGTCGAAGCGATCCAGAGGCTGCGCTCCCAGGTGAACGTGAAGCACCTCTCCTCGGTCTACGAGACGGAGCCGGCGTACGTGACCGATCAGCCGCGCTTCCTCAACATGGTCGTGCAGGGAGAGACCGCCCTCGCTCCGGACGCGCTGCTCGCGTTCCTGAAGCGCATCGAGCAGGGGATGGGTCGCCGCCACCAGGTGCGCTATGGGCCGAGACCGATCGACATCGACATCCTCTTCTACGACGCCCAGGAGATCCGATCGGAGAGCCTCACCGTTCCCCACCCCCTGCTCGCCGAACGCGGCTTCGTCCTGGTCCCGCTCCACGAGATCGCCCCCGATCTCCGGCATCCGGTGCTGGGGCGCACGGTCTCCGAGCTCCTGGCCCGCCTCGCGACGACGGACGGCGTCGTGCGCGTCGAACGGGGCCTGACCAGCCGCCTGGAGCGTGACCTCCAGCACGAGCATCCCCCGACGCCCTTGCGCCTCGATCGCGTGGGCGTCAGCGGGCTGCGCCGCATCATCCGCCTGGCCAACGGACAAGGGCCCTTCTACGCGACCCTCGACCTCTCCGTGGAGCTGCCCGCCGAGCGGAAGGGCGCTCACATGTCGCGCTTCAGCGACAGCGTGGAGGAGGTGCTGGAGGAGATCGGGGGCCAGGAAGCGCCGGTCGTGGAGTCGCTGGCGGAGCGCATCACGCGGCAACTCATCGCGGGACACAAGGCCCGCCGCGCCGACGTGGAGATCCGCGCCCACTTTCCGCTGACCAGGAGGGCGCCCCTCTCCGGCAAGCCGTCGCAGGAGCTCTACACGCTGATCGGGCGGGCGGTCGCCACCCCCGATCGTTGCGTGCGCCTCGTGGGCGTGGAGGCCGAGGGCATGATGGCGTGCCCCTGCGCGCAGGAGATGGTGCGCGCCCACTCCCGCGAGCGGCTCCTCGAGAGCGGCCTCGACGGCGCGCTGGCCGACCGGGTCCTCGAGCTGGTCCCCATCGCCACCCACAACCAGCGCGGGCTCGGCCGGCTGACGGTGGGCACGGACCGGCCCGTGCGCGCGGAGGACCTGGTCGAGATCGTGGAGACCTCCATGAGCTCGGAGAGCTACGACCTCCTGAAGCGGCCCGACGAGCTGTTCGTCGTGGAGAAGGCGCATCGACACCCGCGTTTCGTCGAGGACGCGGTGCGGGAGATGCTCTACAACCTCCTGGGGGTGTACCCGGACCTGCCCGGCGACGCCTACGTGCACGCGCGACAGGTGAACATGGAGACGATCCACAAGCACGACGTGTTCGCGGAGCGTGGCGGCACGGCCGCGGAGATCCGCGCGGAGATGGCGGGCGGCGCGCCGCCCGGGGCCACGACCCTGGTCGCCTGGCTGGCATCGCAACTGGAGCGGTAGGGTGGGGAGCGCCGTGCTCCTCGCCCTTTCCCTCGCGGCCGACCCTTCGTGGCCGGACCCCGTGGAAATGTTCGCGGTGCCGGCGGGCGAGTTCCTCATGGGCTCCGACGATGCCGACGCGGATGCGGACGAGCGGCCGGCGGCGCGCGTGCCTCTGGACGCCTTCTGGATCGACCGCGTGGAGGTGACCAGCGCCCGCTATGGCGCCTGCGTCGAGGCGGGCGCCTGCACGCTGCCCAGCGGCCCGGCCTTCGGCGAAGCCACGAAGGCAGACCATCCCGTGACCATCGTGAGCTGGACTCAGGCGACCGCGTACTGCCGATGGGTGGGCAAGCGCCTTCCCACGGAGGCGGAGTGGGAGAAAGCCGCACGCGGCGATGACGGCCGCCGCTATCCCTGGGGCTCCCGCTTCGAGCCGGATCGCGTCAATGCCGGATACACGGCGGGGACGTCCGCCGCCGGAAGCTACGCGGGTGGGGCCTCACCCTATGGAGCGCTGGACATGGCCGGCAACGTCTGGGAGTGGACGTCCTCTCTCTACCGGCCGTACCCCTACGACCCCGGCGACGGACGCGAAGATCCCACGGCCCGGGGCGCCCGAGTCAACCGCGGGGGGAGCTGGTACTACGGGGCCTGGTACGTGCGCGCGACGTATCGCGCCACCGCGGACCACATGTACCGGCGCATCTCGGACCTCGGGTTTCGCTGCGCCAGCACCCGAGCGCCCGCCCGACGCTGACGCCTCCGGGCCAGGGCGCGAGCACTGTGCTCGCTCGACCTACTTCACCTTGAAGGCCGCGATGAGCCTCGCCAGGTTCTCCGCCTGTTGGGCCAGGCTCGCCGTGGCATTGGACATCTCCTCGACGGTCGCCAGGTGGTCCCGGGCGACCTCCAGGATGTTCTCCATGGCCTTCACGACCAGGTCCCCGCCCCGCCTCTGCTCGGCCGTCGCGTGGGAGACCTGCTGCGTCATGCGGTTCATGTTGTCGACCGCCTGAACGATCTGCCGGCTCGCCTCCGCTTGTTCCCGGGTGGCTGTGCTCACCTGGGAGGCGATCCGGTTCATGTTCTCCACGGAGAGCCGGACCTGGCGTCCTCCTTCGGCCTGCTCCTTCGTGGAGGATGCCACGTGGGTCATGATCGTGTTGATGTTCTCCATGGCCCGGCGAATCCGTTTCGATCCCGAGGCCTGCTCCGTGACCGCGGTCATGACCTGATCCGCGGAGGTGTTCATGTCGGAGACCGTGCGCATGACGTCGGCCGAGGCCTGGGACTGCTCGGCCGTGGAGGACGCGATCTCGGCCATGAGCTCGCTCGACCGCGAGACGGAATCCAGGATCCGCCTCAGGGCGTGGCCCGCCTCGTCGGCCAGGCTGATCCCGGTCTTCGTCCCGGCGGCGCCGGCCTTGGCCGTCTCCACGGCGCCCGTGGTCTCCTCCTGCACGTGCCGCATGACCTCGCCGATCTCCCTGGTGGCGTCCACGGAGCGCTCAGCCAGCTTGCGCACCTCATCCGCCACCACCGCGAAGCCGCGCCCCGCCTCCCCGGCCCGGGCGGCCTCGATGGCGGCATTGAGGGCCAGGAGGTTCGTCTGGTCGGCGATGGCCTCGATCAGCTCGACGATCCGGCCGATCTCCTGCGAGCGCGCACCCATGCCGGTGATGGCCCGGGCCGTGTTCTCCATGGTGCCGGAGATGGACTTCATCCCCTCCACCGTCTTGGCCACGGCCTCGTCACCCACGCGGGCGTCCTCGCGGGCGCGGCGGCTGATCTTGTCCGCCTCCTCGGCGATCTTCGCGACCCGATTGACGGCCGCCGCCATCTCCGAGACGGTCTGGTTGACGCGGGCCGCGGCGAGACTCAGGATCCCGGCGTTGCGCGCCACCGCCTCGATGGACGAAATCATCTCCTCCACCGTCGCCGAGGTGTCCGACACGGTGTGAGCGACGGCCTCCAGGTTGCGGGCCGCCTGGTCGGTGGAGACGGTCATCTCCTCGATGGTGGCGGCGGCCTCCGCCACGGTGGTGGCGAGGGTGCTGCTCGACTTGGCCACCTGCTCGATGGACGCCCCCATCTCGGTGATCGAGCTCGACGTCTCCAGTGCGTAGGCGGCCACGCTCCGGGCGCTCCCGGCCACCGTCTGGATGGAGGCGGCCATCTGCTCCATGGAGCTCGAGGTCTCCTCCGCGGTCTGGGC
Organism: Vicinamibacteria bacterium; assembly: GCA_041481445.1. Taxonomy (GTDB): domain Bacteria; phylum Acidobacteriota; class Vicinamibacteria; order Fen-336; family Fen-336; genus AA29. The sequence goes on along the minus strand of JBGPBV010000013.1, from coordinate 21,541 downwards.
CTGGCGCTGGGCGCCGCGGGTGATGAGCTTGGCCTTGGCGGAGATCTCCTCGGCCGAGGCGGTCACCGTCTGCGATGAGCTGGTGATCTGCTCGACGATGTGGCGCAGGTTCTCGACCATCGTGCGCATCAAGTGCTGGAGCCACCCGACCTCGTCGCGGGAGCGGCTCCGGATCTCGACGGTGAGATCGCCCTTTGCAACCTGCTCGGTGGCGATGCCCAACTGCTCGATGGGGTGGGCGATGAGGCGGGCGAGGACGAGCGCGAGGGCCAGGCTTGCCGCCACGGTGGCCAAGGCCAGGATGAGGATGACGACGCGGGATTCCTGATAGAGCTGGCCGACCGCCGCCGGCCCGAGCTCGCCGCGGCTGACCTTCCCGAGCGAGTCGTTCATGGCCTCGAGCGTGTGCATCCCGAGCCAGCCCTGGAGTGACGTGACGGCCAACACCAGCGCGAACCCGGCGACGATCTTGCGTCGAATCGTCCAGTCCCTGATGATCTGCATGATCGGCTGGGTCACGTCTCTTGCCGGCGAGTGGAAACGAGGCGTTTCTCGGTCGCCGTCGTCATATTCTGCTACATCCTCGACCGCGACTCGGACCTCGGCGGATCGACCAGGGAACGAAGCGATCAGGAGCCGAAAGGCGGATCGATGAGTCCAGACGAGTTGCGCGCGCTCCAGGCCCCGCTCAAGGCCCGGTATCGAGAGGACCCTTCCTCGGCGGTGGTGACCCTCAAGGCCCGCGGGCGCCTGCACCTCGAGAACGTGACCTGCAAGGTCGAAACCGGGAAGGCGCTGGTCGAGGCCGGCTTGCACCCCGCGACGGGCGGTGCGGGGTCGACGGCCTGTTCGGGAGACATGCTCCTCGAGGCCCTCGTCGCCTGCGCCGGGGTCACGTTGACCGCAGTCGCCACCGCGCTCAACGTGCCCATCACAGGAGGCAGCGTGCTCGCCGAGGGCGACCTGGACTTCCGGGGGACCCTCGGTGTCGCGAAGGACGCGCCCGTGGGCTTCAAGGACATACGGCTCCGGTTCGATCTGGAGACAGACGCTCCGCGCGACCAGGTCGCGAAGGTGTTGGAGCTGACGGAGCGTTACTGCGTGGTCTACCAGACCCTGTGCCGCCCGCCGCAGGTCGAGATCTCGCACGGTACCAATCGTCCTGAGGAGGGAGCCTCATGAGAGACATGACGAGGAGGCTGACGGCGCTGGCCATGGCCGCTTGCGCGGTCCGGCTGGGGACGGTACAGGCGGCCGAGCCGCCACCGGGACCGACGCCGGTCGAAGTGAAGGTGGACGTCGGCACCAAGGGCAATGCCCTCCGCTTCGTTCCCGACCATCTCAGCTTCCAGCGAGGGGTGTACTACAAGCTGGCGATCCACAACCCCAGCCCGCAGCCGCACTACTTCACGGCGGAAGCGCTTGCCACCCACGCCTTCACGCGCAAGGTCGAGGTGATGAACGCAAACGGGGAAACGCTCGCCGAGGTACACGGCGCCATTCACGACCTGGAGCTGCTGCCGGGAACGACGGTCGCCTGGTACTTCTATCCGATGACGAACGGGCAGGACCTGCCGCTCTTCTGCCACAAGGAGGGCCACCGCGAAGGCGGCATGATCGGGGCCATCACGATCTCCGGCCCTCCGCCGTTTCAGCCGACGCCCAGCCACTAGCCAGGCGGGGCCGGCGCCTCGTCACACCCGGGAGGCCGGCGACGCCGTGCGGTAATGGAGCTCCACGCTCTGCCCCGTGTCGCGATCTGCATGCTCCCGGGCCGCCTCGACGAGGCGGTGGTGGGGCGAGAGGGAGCACGCGGGATCCGTTGCCGTGGCGTCGCCGGTGAGGTGGAAGGCCTGGCAGCGGCAGCCGCCGTAGTCGATCGCGCGGCGGTCGCAGCTCCGGCAAGGCTCGGGCATCCACTCCTCGCCCCGGTACCGGTTGAAGCCGGGAGACTCACGCCAGATCTCCTCGAGGGAGTGCTCGCGCACGTTCTCGAAGGGATTGCCGGGCAGGCTGTGGGCGACGTGGCAGGGGAGGGCGAGGCCGTCCGGGCTCACCAGGATGAAGCGGCGGCCCCATCCGTCCATGCAGGCCTTGGGGAACTCCGAGTAGTAGTCGGGAAGGACGAACAGCACCTCCATCCGCCCCTTCAGCCGCTGCTTGGCCTCCCCCGCCGCCCGGCGCGCGCGATCGAGCTGCGCGCGGGTGGGCAGGAGTGCCGGGCGGTTCAAGAGCGCCCAGCCCAGGTACTGCGTGTTCGCCAGCTCCAGGCGATCGGCGCCGAGGGACTCGGCGAGCGCGACCACCTCCTCGACGCGGCCGAGGTTGTCACGATGCAGCACCACGTTGAGGGTGAGCGGGAAGCCCAGGTCCTTCACCCAGCGCGCCACCGCGAGCTTCCGGTCGAAGGATGCCCGGCCGGCGATCCGGTCGGACGCCGGGGCCGACACGTCCTGGACGGACACCTGCACGGCGTCCAGACCGAGCTCGCGGAAGCGGGCCAGCCGCTCGCGGGTGAGCGGGATGCCGCTCGTGATGAGGTTCGTGTAGAGGTCGAGCGCCCGCGCCTCCTCGATCAGCGGCTCGAGATCGCGGCGGACGAGAGGCTCGCCGCCCGTCAAGTGGACCTGCACCACGCCCAGGGCCTCCGCCTCGCGGAACACCCGCCGCCACGTCTCCGTGTCCATCTCCCGGTCGTGGCGCGCGTAGTCCAGCGGGTTCGAGCAGTACACGCAGCGCAGGGGACACTTGTAGGTCAGCTCGGCGATCAAGGTGTAGGGCCGATGCCCCTCGCTCATCGCTCGTACCTCACGAGCCCTCGCTCCGCGAGGACGGCCAGGAACTCCTCCATCTCGTGCTCGATGTCCGGCCGCGGCTGCCTCGGATACTTCTCGGCGAGGCGCTCCGCGATCTCCGTGACCGTGTGCTCTCCCGTGCACAGGCGCACGATGTCGGCCGCGGTGGGGTTGAGCTCGAGCCCTCGCTCCGGATACAGCAGCAGGTACCGGTCGGTCCGGCGATCGAACCGGATCCGCGCCTTCGGGGCCAGCCGGGGCCGGGCGTCGGCCTCGATCACGGCCGCCGGCCCCAGCCGGGATCGACGTAGGCGGCGTAGACGCAGTCGAGGAGGTGCCAGAGGATCTCCGTCTTCCGGATGAGGGCGTCCAGGCAACGCTCCTGCTCCGCGTAGGTCGGCGCCCCCCGCAGCACGAAGTCGATCGCTTCGGCGGAATCGTCCCGCGCCCGCGTGACGCGCGAACGGAAGTACCCGAGCACGTCGGGGCTCACCCACGGGTAGTGCTTCTCCCAGGCGAGGATCCTCCGGGACATCAGGTCGGGGGCGAAGAACTCGGTCAGCGAGGAGGCGACCGCCTCCACCAGGGAGCGCTGCCGCACCAGCTCGACGTAGCTGTCGCAGGCGAAGCGGACGCCGGGGAGCACGGAGCGACCGCTCGCGCACTCTTCCGGATCGAGGCCGACGCCCCGGGCCAGGCGCAGCCAGAGGGCGAGACCCCCCTCTCCGTCCTGGGTGCCGTCGTGGTCGTGGATCCGATGGATCCACAGGCGCCGGAAAGCCGGATCCTCGGACTTCGAGAGGATGATCGCGTCCTTGATCGGGATCCGGGTCTGGTAGTAGTAGCGGTTGAGGACCCACTGCTGGAGCTGGGGCGGCGTGAGCCGACCCTCGTGCATCATCACGTGGAACGGGTGGTGATCGTGGTAGCGGCGCTCGCCCTCCGTCCGCAGCCGCTCCACGAACTCCTCCCGGCCCAGCGGCAGGCGCGCCTCGGTCACAGCTCGATCTCCATCCCGTCCCACGCGACCTCCCAGCCGGCGGCATCGGCCCGCGCGCGCTCGGGCGCGTCCTCGCGCAGGAGCGGGTTCGTGTTGTTCAGGTGGATGTAGATCTTGCGGGCGGCGCGCAAGGGCCCGAGGCCCTCCAGGCTGCCGTCCGCGCCGCCGACGGGAACGTGCGCCATCTCGTCGGCCCGCTTGCTCCCGAGCCCTCCCGCGATCAGCTCGTCGCCCGACCAGAAGGTGCCATCGAAGAACACGCAGTCGGCGGCGTCCAACGCCTCGCGTACGGCCGGCGTGATCCGGCCCACGGCCGAGGCGTACGCGAGCACGCGCCCCGTCGCCCGCTCGCGGATCCGCAGGGCAACGTTGTCCTCCGGGTCGTCCGGCTGCAGCCCCTCCAGGTGGACGGGCGTCTTGCCGGGAAGCGCGGTGGCCTGGACGAGGAGGCCGCTCGCCGCGCCGTCCCCGAGCCTCAGCTCCTCCTCCCGGCCGAGCCTCAGGGCGTGCCAGGTCACCTGGCCCGGGAAGCGCTCCAGGGTTCGATAGAGCACGTTGCGCTCCGTGAAGCCGCGCCGAACGCTGTCGGTCGCGTGAACGGTGATCGGATGCGACTCCCGAAGCGACAAGAGCCCCAGGCAGTGGTCGAGGTCGCCGTTGGTCAAGAGGATTCCGTGGATCGGGCTGTGCCGTGGGCCGCGGGGATGCAGGGGCGGAAACCCCTCGATCTGCTGGCGGATCTCGGGGGAGGCATTCAGGAGGAACCAGGCCGCTCCGTCCGCGGAAACGGCGACGGACTCCTGCGTCCGCGGCCTGGCTCCGATGCTCCCCTCGCGAGCACCGCGACAGTTGGGGCATCCGCAGTTCCATTGCGGGAAGCCGCCGCCGGCCGCCGAGCCCAAAACTCGGACCAGCAAATCCAGGCTCCAGGGACGACACGACCTTGCTTCGGCCTCTCCGGGCCGAAGCAAGACCGCGGTCAGACTCTCGTGTTCAGCGGAGACTACGGGCGGTCGCCGTCGCGGTCGCTGTCGTCTTCCTGATACCGGCCGATCTCGGTGTCCATGCTGACTTCGACGAACTCGGGCTTCGTCCACTCCATGGCTCTCGAACCTCCTGGCGATGGAACGACGATGTCCTCATTCGCACGTCGCGTGCCACGGCCGCCGTCCGTTAACTCGTTGATGGGACAAGCAGTGCCACGACCACCGGCCGGGGGATTCCACCCACTTGGGGGATTTGCCCCACCCGCCTATCTCACGACCCTGAACTTCGCCATCCGGTAGCGGAGGGTGTCTCGGCTGATGCCCAGGAGCCGCGCGGCACTGGTCTGGTTCCCCTTCGCTTCCAAGAGGGCCTGCTCGATCATCCCCCGCTCCCACTCCGCGAGGCGGATCCCCTCGCTGGGAAAGCGGCCGGGGTCAGCCCGCGTCGCGCCCGGACGGGCGTCCTGGCCCTGCGGCAGTGGCCCCAGGGAGGCGCGATCGAGCTCGGTCGCGGCCGCCGGGGAGCCGAGCACGGCGCGCTCGATCACGTGCCTCAGCTCGCGAGCGTTCCCGGGCCAGTCACACCCCGAAAGGCTGGCCAGCGCGTCCGCGCTCAGCCGCGAGACTCGCTTGCCGTACTTGGCGCCGAAGCGCTCGGCAAAGCACTCGGCGAGGGGCCCGATGTCCTCCACCCGCTCGCGCAGCGGCGGAAGGTGGATGGTGACGACGGCGAGACGGTAGTACAGGTCCTTCCGGAATGACCCCGCGGCCAGCATCGTCTCCAGGTCCTTGTTCGTCGCTCCGACGATCCACGCGTCGACCTGGAGGTCCCGGACGCTCCCCACGCGTCGCACCGTGCGCTCCTCGATGGCGCGGAGCAGCTTCCCCTGGAGCGGAAGCGCCAGATCGCCGATCTCGTCGAGGAACGCCGTTCCTCCCTCCGCCGCCTCGATCAGCCCGATCCTGGACTCCTTGGCGTCGGTGAACGAGCCTTTCTCGTAGCCGAAGAGCTCGGTCTCGACCAGGCTCGGCGGCAGGGACGTGCAGTCGATCTCGATGAACGGGCCACGCCCTCGGCGGCTCCGCGCGTGGAGCGCGCGCGCGACCAGGCTCTTCCCGGTTCCCGTCTCTCCGGTGAGCAGCACCGCCGGCGCTTCCGCGAGGGAGGCCAGGCGCTCGATCTCCCGGAGGGTCCGCTGCATCGCCTCGCTGCCGCCCACGAGGGCGAGCTCGTGGCCCCGCGCCTCCTTCTCCCGGTAGTAGCGCACCTCCTGGCGCAGGCGGCGGTCCTCCTGGGCCCGCTCGACGATGATCTTGACCTCATCGAGGTCGACCGGCTTCGTGACGTAGTCGAAGGCGCCCAGCTTCATCGCCTCCACCGCGTTCTCGATGGTCCCGTGGGCCGTCATCATGATCACGGCCACCGCGGGGTCGTAGGCGCGGATCTTCTTCAGCAGGTCGAGGCCGTTCGCCTTGGGGAGCCGGAGATCGAGGAAGACGGCATCCGGGTGCATCTTTTCCAGGAGCTCGAGCGCGCGGTGGCCGTCGCTTGCGACCTCGACTTCGTAGCCCTGCTCCTCGAGGAAGAGCTCCATGGACCGCGCGAGCGTCCTCTCGTCGTCGACGATCAGGACGGTGAAGCGCGCCATCAGCGGGCCGGCTCGCCGGCCGGGCGGACGGCGGGCAGGCTGATGGTCACCACCGTTCCCTTCTCCGCCACGCTGGAGATGACGAACTTCCCCTTGTTCTGCTCGACGAACCGCTTCGCGATGGCAAGACCGAGGCCGGTCCCGTCCGCCTTGGTCGTGAAGAACGGCTCCCCGACCCGGGGCAGGGCGGAGGCGGCGATGCCTTCGCCGCTGTCCTCGATGGTGACGTCGATGGCGCTCCCGTCGCCGTCCTCGGCCCGCGAGCGCGCCCTCACGGCGAGGGAGCCGCCGCCGGGCATCGCATCCATTGCGTTGGCCATGATCTCGATGACGGCCTGCTCCACCTGGGAGGCGTCGACCCATCCCTCCGGAAGACGCGTTTCGAGATCGACGCGGAGCTGCACGCCCTGGGTCGAGATCTTCTCGTCGAAGAGCCGGACCACCCCCTCCACGAGGTCTCGCACCGACGTGGGGGAGGGCGAGAAGGCCACCGGCTTGGTGAAGTCGAGCAGGTGGACGATGCGCTTCTCCAGGCGATCGACCTCGTCGATCACGGCCGCGGGTTGCTCCCGCAGCGGGCTCCCGGGTGGGAGTCGACGCAGGGTGAGCTGCGTCGCCGCCCGGATGCTGGCCAGCGGATTCCGAAGGCCATGGGCCACCGCCGCCGCCATCTGGCCGAGGGAGGCGAGCTTCTCGGACTGGACGAGCTGGGACTGGGTCTCCCTCAAGGTGTCGATCTTCTGCCGGAGGTCCTCCTGCGCGCCCTGGAGACGCTCCGCCATCCGCACGAAGGCCCGCGCCAGCTCCGCGAGCTCGTCGTTCCCCCTGACGTCGAGGGCCTGCGCGCGATCGAACTCGCCCTCTCCGACCCGGTCCATGATCGTCTTGAGCTGCTCCACCGGCCGGGCCAGGTTCCGCGCGATCACGATGGAAAAGGCCCCGATCGAGACGGCGGCGGCGGCGAGGAGAATCCCGAGGAGGAGGCTGGTCGAGCGCGCGCTGGCGTCCAGTTGGTCGAAGGCGTGCTGGACGTTCCGCGTCCGCGAGCTCGTGTAGATCGCGGTGATGGTGGCGTCGAGGGCGGGCAGCAGGCGGTCGTTGAGGTCCACCTGGAGGAGTCTCCGCGCCTGCTCCTTCTCGCCCTCGTCGGAGAGCTCGAAGAGGTGGTGGGCCAGGAGGACGAGCTGGGTGTCCAGCCGCTCGAAGTCGCCCACCAGGCGGAGAGAGCCCGCATCCTCGGTGGCCGCCTTCCACCCCGCGAGCTTCGCCTGGGACAGCGCGTCGAGACTCTCGAATTGCGCCCGGGCCGTCGGGTCCTGGCCGCCGACGTAGTCACGGATCTTGCGGATCTTCCGGTACGTCGAGGACTCGACCTCGGCGAAGATCCGAGCCCGCGCGAGGCTCAACTGCAGGCCGCGCAGGGCCGCCGCCTGCTCGTGAACGCTCCAGAGGGCCTGCGCGCCGATGACGGGCAGGGGGGCGGTCATGATGCAGAAGACGGTGAGGAGCTTCTTCTTGTAGGTCACCTCTCGACCTTTCCGAGCGCCGCCACGGGAGCGGTGACGGTCCAGCAGCGGGCGCCGCGGTTGTCGAAGGAGGTGGCGAGGACGACCCCGCGCCCTTCCAGGCGATCCTCGACACGGCGGGCCAGGCGGAGCGCGGCGTCCTCTCCCCCCACGATGCCGTACACGGCCGGGCCCCAGGAAGACTGGCCGGCCCCCGCGGCGCCCCCGGCCAGGAGCTCGTCGACGACCTCGGCCACGAGGGGGTGGGCGAAGCGCTCGCCCTGCACCGGCCGGAACATCTCTCCGACCAGACGCTGGACTTCGGTGAGCCCCGAGCCGAACGTCGTCAGGTCCTCTTCGACCAGCGCGGGAAGGACGACCATGAGGATCAACTGCGCCACACGTCCCACCAGCTCGGCGGGGGGCGGCGGGAGGTTGCGGAAGGCGTCGTCCTCGGCGAGGCCGCTCAGCCCGGAGGGGACATCGGGAATCACCAGGACGCAACGCCAGTCGGCCGGCATGGCGCGACGGAGTAGCAGCGGCGCCGGCCCATCGCCCGGGCCGCGACGCCCCCCTTCGAGGAGGAAGCCGCCATGCGCGAAGGCCCAGGTCCCGATGGCGGAGCGCTGGGCACGGCCCGTGGCCTGCGCCAGGCCCGGCGCGTCGAAGGGCCGATCGAAGAGCGCGGCCAGCGCGCGGGCGGTGGCCAGGGCGAGTTGCGTCCCTGATCCCAGCCCCGAGTGCGCGGGGATCGCACGACGCACCCGGAGCCATGCCCCCCCTTCGATCCGGTGACGGTCCAGGAAGCGCCGGCCGTAGACGAGAAGGCGCTGAGCCTCCTCCCCCTCCGCGGACAGTCTTTCCGCGGGTCGAGCCTCGACGAGCAGGGAGGGCGCTTCGAGGGCGGCGCCGATCCCGCCGAACCGGCGCCCGAACTCCCCCCCCACGTCGATCAGCCCCATGTGCAGCCGCGACGGGGCCTCCACGAAGACGGCCCGCGAATCGCTCACCGGGCCCCGTCCTTGAGGGCCGCCGCCTCCTTTCGCACGAAGTCGGTCAGCATCGTCATCGCTTCCAGCTCGGAAGGTCCCGCCGTCTTGTCCACGACCACCTGGAGCCGCCGATACTCGGCCAGGATCTCGTCGATGGGGAGGAAGCGCGTGCGCGTGGCGAGTATGGTCGCCTCCAGCACCGCGCCGCGCGCGCGGTTGTAGCCCAGGAACTCGCGCTTGACCCCTCGGTGCACCACGTCGCAGGCAAACCGCGCGCGCGGCTCCGTGGTGTCCGCCTCCCGCACCCGGAGCTCTCGCCAGGAGCACGCGGCCTCCAGCACGACGCCGCGGACCACCACCGCCGGCACCGAGGGGAAGGTCGGAGAGCTGAGCGCACCCCTCACGAAGTAGAGGACGTCGTCCACGAGGTTGACGACCGCCTCCCCCGTCTCGAGCAGGTTGCGATGGGTCGTCGTCTCGCGGTACGGCTTGACCACGATCTCGTCCTCGCCCCAGACGACTCCCATCGGAGCGAAGTTGGCTCTTCCCTCACCGTCCAGCGTCGTGATCATGGTCTCGATGATCATCGATCGCCGCCTCTCACGCCGCCCTCGCCTCCAACCTCAGGAAGTTGCCGAGCAGCGCGTAGCCGTGCTCGGTGAGCACCGACTCCGGATGGAACTGCACGCCCCAGAGGGGCAGGTCCCGGTGCCTCATGGCCATGATCTCGCCCTCCAGCGTCGTGGCCACGACCTCGAGGCACGCGGGCAGGCCTTCCCGGGCCACGAGCAGCGAATGGTAGCGCGTGGCCTGGAACGGGCTCGGCAGGCCGGCGAAGATCCCCTCGCCGCCATGGTGGATGGGCGACGTCTTCCCGTGCCGGGGACGGCCGGCGCGCACGACCCGGCCGCCCATGGCCGCGCCCAGGCACTGGTGGCCCAGGCAGACGCCGAGGATCGGTACCCGGGGCCCCAGGCTCACGATCACGTCGTTGGAGATCCCGGCCTCGCGCGGCGTGCAGGGTCCGGGGGAGACGATGATGTGACTCGGGGCCAGGGCGGTGATCTCGGCGAGCGTGATCGCGTCGTTGCGGTAGACGGCGGTCGTTTCGCCCAGCTCGCGCACGTAGCGCGCCAGGTTGTGGACGAAGGAGTCGTAGTTGTCGATCAGCAGGACCATCGGCGTTCTCAGAGCGCCGCCACCATACCCCGCGCCTTGTCGAGCGTCTCGTCGTATTCCCGCTCCGGATCCGAGTCGGCCACGATGCCTCCGCCCACCTGGAAGTAGCCCCGGCCTTCCTTGACGATGAAAGTGCGGATGGCGATGCTCGTGTCCAGGGCGCCCCCGAACGAGAAGTAGCCGACGGAGCCAGTGTAGACGCTGCGCCGGGTGGGCTCCAGCTCCGCGATGATCTCCATGGCCCTCACCTTCGGCGCCCCGGTGATGGAGCCGCCGGGCCACGCCGCCCGCAGCAGGTCGACCGCTCCCAGGCCCGGCCGCAGGCGGCCCACCACCGTGGAGACCAGGTGGTGCACCGTGGCGTAGCGCTCGATCCGGCACAGCTCGGGGACCTCGACCGTCTGGTCCCGGCAAACCTTCGAGAGGTCGTTGCGGAGGAGGTCCACGATCATGACGTTCTCGGCCCGGTCCTTCTCGCTCTCGAACAGGGCCTCTCCCAGCGCCGAGTCATGCCGCGGCGTCCAGCCACGGGGAGAGGTGCCCTTGATCGGCCTCGTCTCCACGCCGTCGCCGGAAAGGCGCAGGAAACGCTCGGGCGAGGCGCTCACGACCGCCGCCGGTCCGAAGTCGAAGTAGGCCGCGAAGGGGGCCGGGTTGCGGAGGCGGAGGCGGTTGTAGAGCGTGAAGGGGTGATCGGCGACGGCGGCCTCGAGGCGCTGCGAGAGGTTGGCCTGGAAGATGTCCCCCGCCCAGATGTACTCCCTCGTGCGCGCCACCGCCCGCAGGTACCCGGCTCGCGAGAACGTGGAGGAGACGCCAGGCATCTCGCCGAGCGCGTGGGTCGGGGGGCCGCTGCCCACGAGGGAGGCGGCGCTCCGTCGGGGCGCCTCCGGCGGCGTGGGCGCCCCCGCGAGTCTCTCCCGAACCATGCGGGCCCGCGCCGCCGCTCGCTCCGACCGCCGCCCTCCCTCGAGGGGAAGCCCGGTCGAGAAGAGCCACGTTCGCCCCTCCTCGTGGTCCCACGCGATGGTCCAGTCGTAGAGACCGAGGCACAGATCGGGCAGATCCAGGTCGTCGAAGGCCGGGGACGGCAGGCGCTCGAGGTGGTGGCAGAGGTCGTAGGCCAGGTAGCCGGCGGCGCCCCCCTGGAAGGCGGGGAGGCCGGGAACAACGTCGATTGCGTTCTGGGCCAGAGCCGCCTGGAGCGCCGCGAAAGGGTCTCCGGCCGAGCGCTGGACGCCCTCCCGCGTCTGCCACTCGATCGCCGCCCCCTTGCTCCGCAGGACGAGCCAGGGATCGGCCGTCAGGTACGAGAACCTCCCGAGTCCCTCCGATCGGAGCACGCTCTCGAGGAGCAGCGGAAACGGCAGGTCCAGGAATCTCGCGCCGGCCTCGGCGGGATCCGGTGCATCCTCGAGCTCCTGGACCAGGACCTCGGCCATGCGGGTCTAGCCTAACCGCGGGAAGCCGGGCGCCGGCTCGCGGCGCGCCGGCGGTCGGCGCGCTCGCGGGCCGAACGCTGGCGGCTCTCCCGCCGGGCGGTGGAAGCCGCGTCCTCGGGCTCCGGCGGCGTCAGGTATCCCCAGGAGAGCTCCCCTTCCTGCCGGTACGTCTTGCCGAGGGTCACGGCCAGCCTCGCCTTGGCGAGCTCCTTGCCCAGGTAGAACGCGTGCGTCGCCTCCTCCACGCCGAGCTGGGCAAAGATGTCCGAGACGTCGGTCCCGCTCACGAAGCGCTCCGCGTTGAAGACGTGGATCCGCTCGCCGTCCGTGAAGATGCGGTAGTCCAGGTCGGTGATCTGGGCCTGCATCTGCCGGAGCTCCGCCTCGGTGTAGGCGGCCGGGGAGGGATCCCGGGTGGTGACGAGCCGGCTGTCGACGTGCTTGGGCAGGCTCTTCTTCGCCACGGCGTAGTGCATGAGCCGGCGGGCGATGTCCGTCTCGCGCACCGCGCCCCTGGCCCAGGGGATCTCCGCGGTCGTGAGCACGTAACGGATCCCCAGCTCCTGACAGTAGCCCAGCAGCACCGCGGTCATGCCGGTGGTATCGGCCTCCGTCAGCTCCGTCAGGTTGGCGATCCCCATCAGGATCTCCGCCTCGGGGTAGCGGGCACGCACCTCGTGGTACCGGTGGAGCGACTGGGCGAAGCCGAAGCCGATGGGCTCGAGCACGGGGTCTATGACGAAGCGCGCTCCCCATCCGGCCAGGGCGTCGACGTTGCGATACAGGGTGTCGAGGCCCGCGCCGAAGTCGGGGATCACGACGACGGTGGCCTCGAGCTCTCGCGCCAGCTCGAGGTTCGAGCCGTTGACGCTCAGCACCAGCTCGGCCCCGGCCGCCACCGCCGTGCGGATCTCTCCCGTCTCGAAGCTGTCGATGCTGACGCGGTGTCCTTCCGCGCGCAGCGCGGAGACCGCCTCCGCCAGGCCCCCGAAGGGCCGCCCCTTCGTGCAACCCACGTCGATGATGTCCGCGCCGGAGGCCGCGAATGCGCCCGCCCGCCGCAGGATCTCGGGAAGGGAGAGGCCCGGCGCGTTGTTGATCTCGGCCAGGATCTGGACGTCGTAGGCGCCGTAGTCGGCCCGGGCCGCGGCCAGGCCGAAATGCTCGGGGATCTGGCGCAGGTCCTTGGGGCCCTTCTCCGCGCGCACGCCGAAGCGCTTCTCGAGGAGGTCGAGGTCGCCCTGGGCGTGTCCGGGCAGGAGGATCAGGTCGACGCCGGGCGGCACCTTCAGGAACCGGGCCACCCAATCCGTGGTCATGAGGGCGGCCACGCTGATTCCGAGGACGGCGACCTCGTGATCGAACTCGGCCCGCATCCCCTGCAGGGTGTCGCGCAGCAGCGGCGCCGCGAGCTTGCCGGTGACGAAGAGGATCTTCAGACGACCTCAGCCGCCTGCCTTGCCGCTCATCACGAACTTGTTGGGCGTGCCCTCGAGGGCCGAGCCTTCGGCCGGCCGCCAGAGCACGGTCTGGTCGAGCTTGCGGGCCAGCTCCAGATCCCGGTCCGTGATCCCGTTCTCGGAGTGGGTCTTGAGCTTCACCGTGACCTTGGCCCACGTCACGGAAAGATCGGGATGGTGATAGGCGGCCTCGGCCACATATCCAATCTGGTTCACGAGCATCAGCGTCGAGGGCCAGCCATCCGTCTTGTACTGGCGGCGGATCCAGCCCTCCTCGTAGTACCACCCGGGCAGATCCTCGAGCTTGCGGCGAACCTCGTCCTCGCTGTAGGTCCCGAGCTTGGCCTTGGTCATGACCGCCTCCTTGATCTCAGGGGGCAAGTTACATCACGGTACCGCCGTTCACCAGCATGGTCGCGCCGGTCAAGAACCCGGCCTCCGCCGAGGCCAGGAAGAGCGCGGCCTGCGCCACGTCCTCGGGGGTGCCGAAGCGCCGGAGTGGCGTCGCCTCGGCGATGCGGCGTCGGTCCTCCTCGGGGAGGCCGTCCGCGAAAGCGGTGGCGATCCAGCCGGGGGCCAGCACGTTGACGCGGACCTCGGGCGCGAAGCTCCGCGCCAGGCATTTGCTGAACGCGAGGATGCCCCCTTTGCCCGCGGCGTAGATCTCGGCGTCACGGCCCGCGGCTCCAGTGAGGACGTGATCCCAGGAGACGTTGAGGATCACCCCGCGGCCCTGGGCGCGCAGGCGGCGGGCCACCGGCCAGGAGCAGAGGATCGTGCCGCGCAGGTCCACGCCGAGCACCTGGTCGAGCTTCTCCACGTCGGTCCGCCGAGCGCCCTCCCCCGTGAGGATGTCCGCCCCGGCGTTGTTGACCCAGACGTCCACGCGGGACAGGCGCGTGAAAGCCTCCGCCACCAGACGTTCCACCTCCGCCTCCCGCGAGAGGTCGACTTCGGCCGTGAAGGCCTGGCCGCCCGCACCCCGGATCTGGTCCGCCACCTCCCGCGCGCCCTCCGCGTTGCGACGGTACGTGAGGAGCACCTTCGCGCTCTCGCGCGCGAAAGCGAGGGCCACCGCGCGCCCGATGCCGCTCGAAGCGCCCGTCACCACGACGCCCTGGCCCGCGAATCGGCCCGGCCCGCTGGTCGGTATGGTCGGTTCTCCACGGGCCGGCTCGTTGCTCATGATCGGACGGGCACTATGATAGCCCCGTGCCTGAGGAGGATTCCATGGCGGCGGAGCGGCGGGTGCGCCTGCTCGTGAGCGTCGTGACCGCGGAGGAGGTGGAAGCCGCTCTCGCGGGCGGTGCCGACATCGTGGACGTCAAGAACCCGGCCGAGGGGTCCCTGGGCGCCCCCGCTCCCGCGCTGCTGCGCGCCGTCCGGGCACGAGTGGGTTCGGCGGCGGAAGTGAGCGTGGCCCTCGGCGATGCCCCTCACCTGCCCGGCACGATGGCGCTGGCGGCGGCGGGCGCCGCGGCCTGCGGGGCCGATTACCTCAAGATCGGCCTGTTCGGATCGGCGCGCCCGGAGCAGGCTCTGGAGCTGCTCGTCGCCGTGCGCCGCGCGGCGAGGGACGTCAACCCGCGCATACGGTTGATGGCCGCCGCCTACGCGGATGCCGCCCGCGTCGCCGCCCTGCCCGCGGCCGCGCTGCCCTCCGTCGCCCGGCAGGCCGGGTTCGACGGCGTGATGCTCGACACCGCCGTCAAGGATGGCGTCTCCACCTTCACCGCCATGGGCGAGAACGCGGTGGCCGGGTTCTTGGAGGCGGCCCGCGCGCTCGGGCTGGAGACCGCGATGGCCGGCGCGCTGGGTCCGGCCGACCTGGAGCGGGCGCAGGGCCTCGGGGCCGATATCGTCGGAGTCCGCGGCAGCGCGTGCGAGGGAGGGCGCCGGGGAACGGTGAGCGCCGCGCGCGTGCGGGCCCTCCGCGCCGGGCTCGCGCTCCGCGCCGGCGTGTCCTACGCGGTCGACCGTCCCTGAGCGGCGGATGAGAGGAGCCCTGCCGTGTGCATTGTTCGCCGCCTCTGTCTGCAGCCTGGCCTCCGCTCAGGCCGCCCCGCGAGGTACCGCGGAGGGAACCATCCAGGGCAAGAAGGTGACCGTCGAGTACGGGCGGGCCGAGCTGAAGGGCCGCACGCTCGAATCCCTGATCGCCCAGTTGCCCGACGACCGCGTCTGGCGGGCGGGCGCGGACGAAATCACCATGTTCACGACGGAGGGCGATCTCTCGCTCGACAGCCTCTGCGGGGCCAGTTGTGGCCGCATCCGGCGCCCCAGCGGTGGGAGACGACTGCGGGCGGGCAGGTACTCGGTCTACGTCTCCGCTCCGCAGGAGGGTGACTGGGCGCTGATCCTGAACACGGACCCCGGGATCGAGCTCGGAGCCCTGGCCCACCTCCTGGCTTTCACGGTTCCCGAGAACGAAGCGAGGCGCCGGTGGCCCCACCTCGAGGGCTACAACATGAATCGCGCGCGCAACGTCGAGGGAATCGCGGCGACGGAGGCCGCCCGGGTGATCATGAGACCGGGCACGGCCAATCCTCCGGTCGATCCATTCACGATCCGCCTCGAGCCCTCTGGCTCCAATGCCCTGACCCTGACCCTCGCCTGGGCGGACCGGACGTGGTCGGTCGAGTTGAACGGGGACCGCTAGACCGGAGGCCGGCGAGCGCAGGGGCGCACCCGCCAACACGTCTGGGCCTAGTGGGGCGGAACCGGGGCGGGGGTAGGCGCGGCGGGGTCCGCATCGAAGCGCAAGGAAGTGAAGAGCCGGTCGTAGTCCACGTCGGGCGCGGCGAGCTCCCCGGCATCGATGTAGAGCGCGAGGCTGACGTAGAGGTTCCCGTGCTTGGCACACAGGACGCGTCGCCGCGTCCGCCCTCCGCCGTAGGTCGTCTCCGCGTCCTGCACGAGGCCGGTCCAGCCGACACCGTCCATGGCGCGCGGGGGGCCGAGCGACGTGAAGAGCTCGGGCTGCGCGCCGAACTTCTGCTCGGCGAAATCCCGCAACGTGCCTCCGGACATCCTGAAGGCCGAAGCGTAGAGATGCGCCGGCTTCGTCGGGTGGGCGAAATGGATCGAGATGGCGACCTTCTCGTTCGACACCGTCCAATCCGCGGGATGCTCCAGGCTGAACCCCGCGGTCTGGTGCTGATACTTGACCCAGCCGCCCTCCACGCGGGTCGGCGCGGGCTGGTGGTGGGCGTGGGGGTCTTGTCCCGGCGCGAGCGTTACCAAGATCACCGTCGCCATCCACAACGGGACTGCTGCCATCGCTACCCCCCGAACCAGGTTGTTTCTTGCGGCTCCGAACGCCCCAGCATACGCGACGCCAGGGCCCTGGTCCCCGACTCCTTCGCGAGCCGCTTCAAGAAACTCATGGTAGCTCTGCCCGTCTTACACCGCACAATGCTCCGCATCGCCGCGTTCGCTTCCCGCGAAGTTTCGGCCCCTCCGACTCCCTTCGACCCTTCGTTTGACCTCCCCGGTCGGACCATCTACAGTCGTCGCCTTCGTCCTTCCAACCAGGATGCGGGTGTCTTTGTCGCGACGTGCGCTCACCCCGGCGGTAGCGGCCCTCCTTGGCGGGAGCTTCGTCGCCGTTCCGTCCTTGTGCGCGGCGACGGTGTGCAATCCCTGCGTATACGTCGCGAACCAGCTCAGCAACGACGTCACGGTCATCGACGGCATGACGAACAAGGTCCTGCTGAACCTCCCGGCAGGACAGACGCCGCAATTCCTCGCGGTCAACCCGGCGGGGACCCGCGTGTACGTGAGCACCCACGGGAAGGGGACGGATGGTCTCGTGACGGTGTTCGATACGAGCACCTACCAGATCATCGCGAACATCCTGGTGGGACGGAATCCCACCGGCCTTGCCCTCAACCAAAAGGGCTCCCGGCTGTATGTCGCCAACAGCGGTGACGACACCGTCTCACTGATCGACACGAAGACGAGCACCGTCATCGGGAACCCGTTGCCGGTGGGGGCCGTGCCCTACGGCGTCGTCGCTTCGCACGACGGCCACCGGCTTTACGTGTCCGCCGAGGGAGCGGGCACGGTGGAGGTCGTCGACCTGGCCAAGAAGGTCACGGCGACGATCGCGCTCGGCGGCGCGCCGACCGCTCTCGCCTTGAATCAACCGGGAACGCGGCTCTACGTCGCCGACTTCCTCTCCGGCCAGGCGCGGACCATCAACACCGTCCAGCTCAAGGCCAGTGCCAAGGTGCCCGCGGGCGCGGGGACGATCGCGCTCGCGCTGAGCGAGAACGGCAACGAGCTCTACGCCGCGAACTCCGGCAGCGGGACCGTGTCCGTGATCGACACCGCGAAGAGCAAGGTCACGGGGACGATCCTGGTCGGGCTCGGCCCGCATGGCCTCGCGCTCAGCAGCACCGGTGCCCGGCTGTACGCGGCGAACAATGGCAGCCACACCGTGTCCGTGATCAACCTGGCGAAGAAGACGATCATGGCGACCGTCCCCGTCGACGCCGGACCCGCGGATGTTGCGCTCGTGTATGCGAAAGGGACCTCGCTGCCGAACGTGCCGCCCCACCTCGTGAGCGCCGTGAACGGCCTTCCCTGGTTCGAGCCCGGGAGCACGACCCCGGTGGCGCCGGGCGACACGATCGAGCTCACCGTCCGTGTTCCGCAAGGCCAGCTCGGTGTGCCGGCGGCCATCCGGTACTACCTCGGACCGAACCTCACCTTCACGGGCGCGACCTCGGGCACCCAGGTCTTGAACGTCTGCCAGGCGGCGGCGCCGCTGACGCCACTGCCGAACGGCGTTCAGGGCAACGCGCAATTCCTCGACTGCTCGATCGCCGACGGCAGCAAGCCGCTGCTCGTCACCGCGACGGTGACGGGCATGCAGGCGCCGCGAGACGATCCCTATGCGGCCGTGGCCTGCTTCTCGGACACGAACTGCGTCCCCGTCCGCATGGCGGTCCAGGTCCCCGCGGGCGCCGTCCCGAGCATCGGTCCCCAGCGCACCGCGGTCATCCTCGCCAGCGCGCCCGACGCTCCCCCCCACCCCTACGCCGACAAGGTGAGCGCGGCGAACCTCGTCTTCGCCGCGAGCAACCCCGGCAGCGCGCGCAGCTACTACGCCCAGGCGTCGTACGGCTCCGGGAGCCCGGCCTTCACCACGATCGTTGGAGCCACGGGCGGGGAAGGCGGCCCCGACGACGTGTACGGTCCCTTCATCGTGGCCGCCAACGGCTGCATGAGTTGGAAGGACGTGCTGCTCGCCGTCGGCGATGCCGTCGACTACCTCTCCTACGAGCGGCTCCTCATCGCCGTGAACGATCCGAAGCTCTGCGGCGCCGGTGGGCTCACGACCCCGATTACCGTCGACGTCCAGGGCGGCCAGACGAAGACGGTGACGGAGAGCACGATATACAACGGGATGGGCGACACCACGCCCGATGGTCGGATCGGGAGCACCGTCCTTCACGAGTTCGGGCACCAGCTCGGCCTCGGGCATGCCAATGGGTGGGATTGCGGCAGTGCCGTCCAGGCGCTCGAAGGGACGTGCGGCCAGGACGAGTACCTCGACTACACGGACGTCATGGGCTCCGGCTCATACGCGCAGTTCAACGCCGCGAGCAAGGACGCGCTGGGCTGGCTCGAGAGCGGGCGTGCCTTGCCGATCTGGAACTCGGGCACCTATACCATCCACGCGTACGAGGACGGCGCCCAGAACACGAAGGTGCTGAAGATCCCGCGCAAGTGGCACGCGCCGGGCGCGCTGCCGCCGGACGGCCTGGCCAGCGGCTATTACTACGTCAGCTATCGCCAGCCCACACCGCCCTGGGACGACTGGCTCGCGACCGCGCCCGCCTACGCGAGCGGTGTCACGGTCCACATGGACGAGCGGTGGGTCGCCGGGAACGCGGTCCTGGACATGACGCCGGGCTCGCTCGCCGGTTTCTACGATTTCAGCGATGGCGCGTTGGCGGCCGGTCAGACGTTCACGGATCCGGCCACCGGCGTCTCGATCAAGGTCACGGCGGTCTCGCCAGGCGCGGCCACGGTGGAGGTGACGATCCCGCCGCGTGCCACCCGGTTCCTGCAAGCCGCCTCCACGGACTCCAACGGGGCGGAGGTGCCCGGGGCAATCGTGCAGGGCACCGGAAACGTCCAGCCGGGGGCGATCGTGACCGCGACGGCGGTCGCGCCCCAGGGGTACTACTTCGGGCTCTGGGAGGACAGCCAAGGCAAGGAGGTGGCGCCGGGGAACCCCTACACGTTCCAGCTCGACGAGGACGTCCTGTTGTGGGCCATCTTCCTTCCCAAGCCGCCTCCGAACGACGACTTCGCCGCCGCGGAGGCGCTACTGTCGCTCCCGGCCCAGTACACGCTCTACACGAAGGGCGCGAGCACGGAGAGCGGCGAGCCGACGAACATCCCGTGCGGCGCCATGACCGTCGCGCCCGGCGCCACCGTCTGGTACAGCTACACGGCGCCGGATGCGACCAAGGTGCAGATCGACACGTGGGGCAGCGACTACTACACGACCATCGCGGTCTTCGAGGGCGGTGCCCTCGACACGCTGACCCTGATCCCGAACGGCTGCTCGTTCGACGGCCCGAACGCCGACGCGAAGGTGACCTTCACGCCCGTGCCGGGCACGACCTACTACGTCCAGGTCGGAGCCGTGGGCGGTGCGCAGAACTTGAAGGTGACGTTCTCGCCGGCGCCGTGAGTCTTCGCGACGGCCTCGTCGCTCCTGAAGGGATGGGATCGACGAACGTCCCGTGCGGCGCGTCGACTCTCCCCTGCGCAGCTCGGGCCGTTGAGGCTCCGCGGGAGTCCTGATGAAACGAGCGTTGTCATGCGCCCTGCTTGTCCGGGTGCAGGTAGATGAAGCTCTTGCCCAGCCGGCCGCCATAGTTCCCGGCGGAGATCCGGACGAGGCCGGCCGTCTCCCGAGACGCCGCGATCGCCACCTGGGTGGCGTCGACGAGGGACTTGAGGTCCCGGCCGTCGATGATGATCTCCATCACCGAGCCCACGCCTTCGGGTAGCCGGGACTTCGCGCCCAGCTTCTCGCGCAGGGTGGGGCAGAATTCCGCGTAGGTGCTGGCGACGGCGAAGGAATACCTGCTCCCGGCCTTCGACCCGCTGGCCGCGATGCCACCGGGAAACGGCAGGATCACCCCCGGCAGGTTCCCGATCGCACGGACACCGCGCTCGGCCGCGGCAACGGCGGAATCCGCGTCCTTGCCGAAGTACCAGATGTTGCCGCCCATCAGCCCCTCGCGGTAGCCGAATCGCCGGTCCACCACGAACTCGCCGCCGAGGATGGGGATCACCCACACCCGCCGGCCGTGGCGCTCGTCCCGGAACTGGTGGCCGTCGCCAAAAAAAGCGATCTTGCGCCCCAGCTTGAAATAGGGCTCGGTTTCCAGGAGGTTGAAGCAGGCCGCGGTCGGACACGTGAGGACGTTCTGGGAGATGCGCACCAGGAGCGAGCGCTCCAGGGCTCTCACCCGGTCCTTGCGGAAGCGGGGCACGTGGAGCTGAACGACGGCTCCCGGACGGTCATCCGGCGTGGCGAACGACTCGTCGCCGCCGGGTCCGACGTAGCGGTCGAGGCCGGCCTCGCAGTCGCACAAGATGGTCGAGGATCCGTTGCCGGTGGCGGCCTGGAGCGCATGGTCGAGCCAGGTACGATCGCGGGCGGTGATCAGGATTTCCGCGTACAGGCTCTTGAAGGCCTCGGCGTAGGTATCCTCGACGTCGGCGCCCTTCATCGCGCCGTTCGCCCGCGGCCTTCGTAGACCGCCCTTTCCGTGATGACCTTGTCCATGTAGATGTCGTGGAGACCGACCACCAGCTCCGGGAACATCTGGCACTCGTAGGCCAGCGCGATCAAGGGGGCGTCCGGCCGCACCCGCTCGAGGAGCCGATCGTAGTACCCCTGGCCGTTGCCCATGCGCGCGCCCTTCCGGTCGAAGCCCACGCCGGGCACCATCACCAGGTCCAGGTCCTCGGGCTCCACCTCCTTGCCCGGCTCGCCCCATCGCTCCCGGGGCGGCTCCAGGATCTTCCACTTGCCCACCACCAGCTCGTCCATGCCGGTGAGATGCCACAGCCCGAGCTTGTTGGCGCCGCTCTCGTCCACCGTGCAATAGGGCACGACGATGCGCTTTCCACCGTTCAGGGCCTCACCGAGCTGGTGCCGTGTACGCACCTCGGAGCGCACGTCGAGGTACCACATCGCGGTGTGGGCCGCGGCGTACTCGGGTAGCGCGATGAACCTCTCGACGATGGTCCTGGAGACCTCGTCCTTGTCCTCCTGGGCGTTGCGCGCGTCGTAGGCCTGGCGGCGCAGCGCGGCTTTTCGCGCGGTCAGCGCGTCGGCGGCTTCGTCGGTCATGACGATTCCCCTGCTCTCAACCCTGAATATGCTAGCGCGGTGCCGAACGGGGACTCCCTCACAGTTCGCCGGCCTGGCCGAAGGAGACGCCCGTGTGGTCCGGAACGCCGGCGAGTGGTTCGTCGTCCATCACACGAATTGCGG
>JBGPBV010000012.1:0-78841 GCA_041481445.1 Vicinamibacteria bacterium | reverse complement strand
TGCTCGAGGAGCTCGGTGGCGGCGGGGGGGACGTGCCCGCGCTCGCGGGCAAGGAACTCGGCGATCCCCTCTCCGACCTCGCCCAGCCATTCCGAAGACGTGGCGCACGTCGCGGTCACACGCGCGTCCAGCCGATCCGCGGATTCCGTCAGGCCGGCGGCCCGGGCGAGGAGGATCGCCTCGCGCAGCGCGGGCGTGAAGTCGGCGACGTGGGCCAACGACGAACGGCTCAGCTCACCTTGAAGGCCTTGGTCACCGCCGGGGCCGCCTCCTCGTTGAGGAAGATCTCGACCTTGTAGTCGCCCTTGGGCCAGCCGCTGGGCTTGGAGACGTGGAACTCGTTGGCGGTCGGGCCGGTGGCGTCCATCTCGATCGTGGTCTCGTCGACCTTGGCCGTCTTGGCGCCCTTGACGAAGGACCACTGCGCGCGCAGCCTGGCGTGACCCGCCCCCGCCGTCTCGACGGAGGCGTAGATCGTGTCCTTGGCCGCGAAGGTGTCGGACTCGGCCGCCACCTTCTTGTCGGCGCCGATCGCGTTGCCGAGGGCGGCCCCCTTCACGCTGACCGGAGCGGGCTGGGTGGTCGGGGGAGTCGTGATCGAGGGGGGAGGCGGCGGGGGCGGCTCCTTGGAGCCGCAGCCCACGCCGGCCAGCGACAGCATCAGCGTCACGCCGGCGAGTCTCTTCATCGTTCGCTCCAATTCAGCTCTTCTTGGGGATCTTCAGCTTCTGGCCGGGATAGATCTTGTTCGGGTCCTTGAGGACGTCCGTGTTGGCCTCGAAGATCTTCTTCCAGGCGTTCCCGTCACCGTAGGCGTTCTTGGCGATCTTGGAGAGGCTGTCGCCCGGCTTCACGACGTAGGTCTCGTAGACCTCCGCCGCCGGAGCGGTCGAAGAGGCGCCGCTCTTGACGTCGGAGAAGTCCGGCATGTCGTCGTCTTTCTGGTCGGCCATGGAGACTCCTTTCGGCCCTCTCATTCTGGCGTGACCGTGCCGCCCCGGGGCCGAGCCGCTACACGAATCCCTTCCGGACCCGCTCGAACGACGCGCGCCTCAGATCGCGGTCAGGGGCTCCGGGCCCGAGTCCGGCCGCGCCAGCAGGTATCCCTGGCCCCAATCGATCCCCATCGTCTGCAGGGCCAGGGCCTCGTCCTCGGTGTGGATCCCCTCCGCGATCACGGCCGCGCCGATGCCGTGCCCCATCGCGATGATCGCCTTCACCATCTCGCGGTTCACCAGCGATACGTGGACGTCGCGCACGAGCGAGATGTCGATCTTCAGGTAGTGCGGCTTGAGGCGCGCGATGGCTTCCAGGCCCGAGTACCCGGCCCCCACGTCGTCGACCGCGAACGACATCCCGAGGTCGGTGAAGTAGGCCATGGCCTCCCGGAAGAGGTTGTAGTTCTCGATGACCAGCTTCTCCGTGATCTCGATGACGATGCGGTCGGGCGAGACCTGGGCGCGGTCCAGGAAGTCGATCAGGGCCTTCCCGCGGAACTGTGGATCGCGGATGGTGGCGGGCAGCGTGTTGACGAAGATCTTGGCGTTCGAGGGGATGCGGCCCGACGAGAGCAGGGCCCGGCGCCGGCACAGGCGGTCCAGCTCGATCAGGAGGCCGTGCCGGTCCGCCGCCTCGAACAGGGAGTAGGCGGACTCCAGGCCGGTGCCGCGGGCCCCCCGCGAGAGGGCCTCGAAGCCGAGCACCGTCCGGTCCTTCAGCTCCATGATGGCCTGGTAGGCGGTGATCACGCGCTCGCGCAGGATCAGGTCCTGGAGCTTCTCGCGCACGACGAGCTCGTCGGCGCGGCGGTTGTGCGCGGCCAGCTCCAGGGCCTCCGCCACCGCCCGCCGGAGGATGCGCTCGGGATGCAGGAGGGGGTTGTAGACGGCCATCCCGTACCCGACCTCGATGAGGGGCGGCGTCTTGATGTAGGGGAAGGCGGCCCGGCCCAGGTTGGGGGCCAGCGAGGTCAGCAGCCGCGTGCGCACCGCCTTGAGATCGGCCACCGAGGGCGGCTGGTTCTTCCGGCGCTTGCGCGCCAGGAACAGGATGAAGCTGTGCCCGCGCGGGGTGTCCAGGGTGAGCACGTCCTCGGCGCGGTAGTCCTTGCCCCGCTGCTCGGCGAGGACCTTGAAGGTGCGGCGCCGGACCTCGTCGTAGGCGTCCGACCCGTACTCGTCCTCGATGGAGGCGAGGGGCCGGGTGTCGAGCACGATCACGCCGATGCACCCGCGCTCGGCCAGCTCCGCGGCCAGCTCCGGGATGCGCTCGTGGTAGGGCGCGATGGGCTCGTTCAAGGCGCCACCGGCGCGTCGATCGTGACTTTCGCCGGCGCGGCCAGGAAGCGCCCCTGGCCCAGGGGGACGCCCATGTCCCTCAGGGTCGTGAGCTCCGCCTCCGCTTCGATGCCCTCCGCGACCACCTTGGCCCCGATGCGCCCGGACAGGTCCACCACCGTCTCCAGGAGGCTGCGCTTGATCGAAGAGCGGTCGATGCCGCGGACGAGGGCGATGTCGAACTTCAGGTAATCGGGCTCGAGGGTGACCAGGGCCTGCAGGCTCGAGTACCCGGCCCCCATGTCGTCGATGGCGATCCCGAACCCCTCCTGCTTGAGCCCGCGCAGGGCCTGCTCGTAGGCCGGGCGCTCCTCCCGGGGAACGCGCTCCGTGATCTCCAGGACCACCTCCTCGTGCCGCAGTCCGCTGGCGTCGACCCGCCGCACGAACCCCGCCCCCGCGACCTCCGAATCCGAGAGGGCACGCGCGGACGTGTTCAGGAAGAGCTTGGTGCCCGGTTCCAGGTGCTTGCGCGCGGATTCTAGCGCGCGCGCCCGCGAGAGTCGCTCCAGCTCCACCAGGCGCCCCGTCCGCTCCGCCACCGCGAAGAGCCGCTCCGCCTCCTCGAAGGGGCTGCCGGCGGGGCCGCGCGTGAAGATCTCGTGGCCGACCACCCGCTCCGTGCGCAGGTCGAGGATCGGCTGGTACAGGGTCTGCACCTGGCCAAGGGCGATGATCTCGTCCAGGCCCTGGCCGCGCTGGTCCTCCTCGCGGGTGCGCCGGCGCAGGCTCATGTACATGGCCTCGTCCAGCGCCCGGTGGATGGACCGCTCCGCGCGCAGCATGGGATCGCGGTACATGAGCGCGTGCCCCATGTCGAACCCCAGGGGCCACTCGACCGCCGAGGGGAGGTGGGCGGGCAGGGCCTCCAGGATCCGCTCCCGCAGGCGGGCCGCGCGCGCCTCCACCGCCGGGGGGTCGAGAGGGGAGCCGTCCCCCCCGCGCAGGAAGACGAGGAACTTGTCGCTGCGCACGCTCATCACCGCGATGACGTCGCGCGGTCCCAGGTCCCCCTTCTCGCGCAGCGCGACGAGGGTGCGCGCGAAGCCGCGCAGCAGCTCGTCGTGGGCCTGCCAGCCGTAGACCGGCTCCACCTGTCCGCCCACCCCCAGGTCGAGGTACACGAGGGCCAGCGTGCCCCGCTCCTCCATCAGGCGGCGCACTTCGTCGAGCACCGCGGCCAGGGTGGGGAGGCCGGTGTTGGAGTCGATGACGTGGTTCTTGAAGCGCAGCCACTCCGCGCGGAGCCGGAAGTAGTCGCTGTCGGGCCGCGGAGGCGTGCTCATGGCGATGGCGGAGGGGCCAGGGGGGCCGCCATCAACGCGTGGCCTGGCCCCTGTCGCCCGCCTGGCCGAAGATGTTCTCTATCTTGCCGAGCAGGTCCTGCAGGGAAAAGGGCTTGCAGATGTAGTCGATCGCCCCTTCCTGGAGGCCCTGCACGCGGTCCTTGGCCTCCGTGCGCGCGGAGAGCATGGCCACCGGGATGTGCGTCGTCTCCTCGTCCACCCGCAGCAGCTTCAGGACCTCCCATCCGTCCATCTGCGGCATCATGATGTCGAGCAGGACGAGGTCCGGTTTCTCGATCTGGGCGGTGGTGAGGGCCTCCTGGCCGCTGGACGCCGTCCGGACCTCGTAGCCCTTCTCCTTCAGCACGAGCTCCAGGAAGTGCAGGATGTCGTCCTCGTCGTCCACGACCAGGATCTTCTTCTTCATAGGCTGGCTCGCCGCCCCTCCGGCGCGTGGTCGCCCAGGTGCCGCCGCACCTCCGCGATCAGGGCCCGCAGGTCGAAAGGCTTGCTCATGTACCGCTTCGCGCCCAGGGCCAGCCCGCGGCGGGCGTCGCTCTCGTTCCCGCGCGCGGTGAGCACCAGCACGGGGATGGCGGCGGTCGTCTTGTCCCGGGCCAGCGCCTCCAGCACCTCGAACCCGCTCATCTCCGGCATCATGATGTCGAGGATCACGAGGTCGGGACGCTTGCGCGCGATAAGCTCCAGGGCCTGCCGCCCGTGGTGGGCGACCTGGGCGCGCCACCCCTCGTTGCGCAGCGTATCGCGGATGAGCTCCGCGGTGTCATGGTCGTCGTCCACCACCAGCACCATCGGCTCCCGCGCGCCCTGGACGTCCAGCAGCCGGCGCACGGCGGAGACGACGTCGGCGCGGGCCACCGGCTTGACCAGGTAGTCGGCTGCCCCCATGGTCAGGCCCTTCACGGAGTCGTTCATGATCGAGATCAGCAGGACGGGGATGCGCGTGGTGGCGGGATCGCGCTTCAGGGTCTGCAGCAGCTCGAAGCCGCTCTGGTCCGGCAGCAGGAGATCGAGCAGGATCACGTCCGGGTGGCGGTCCACGGCCAGGGAGGCGCCCTCCGCGGCCGTGCTGGCGGAGAGGACGGCCAGCCCTTCGTCCTCCAGGTAGGAGCGCACGGAGCGCACGACCGAGGGGTCGTCGTCCACCACCAGGATCAGGCCCTCCTCCGGCCGGTCGGCGGGAGGCGTGGCCGACGGCGCCGCCGCGCGGTCGAGCAGGGGGAGCCGGAAGCGGAACACCGTGCCCTTGCCCTCCTCGCTCTCGACCTCGATGGTGGAGTCGTGCGCCTCCACGATGCTCTTGACGATGGCCAGCCCGAGGCCGACCCCCCCGAAGCGCCGCGTGCTCGAGCTGTCGACCTGGTGGAAGCGATTGAAGATGCGCGCGAGCTGGTCGGGGGGGATGCCGATGCCGGTGTCGGCCACGGCGATGGTCGCGCAGGGCTTGCCGTCGGCGATGGCGGGAGCGGCGGAGACGACGATCTGGCCGCCCTCGGGGGTGAACTTGATGGCGTTGATGACCAGGTTCTCGAGCACGGCCGCCAGCTTCTCGCGGTCCGCGACCACGCTGGGCAGGGTGGGGTCGATCCGCGACTGGAAGGCCAGGCGCCGCTTCTCCAGCTCCGAGCGCACGGTGGTGTGGATCTGGTCGACGAGGGGAGCGAGGGGGAAGGGCCGGACGTCGAGGACGATCCGGCCCACGTCCATCCGCGAGAAGTCGAGCAGGGCGTTGATCGACTTGCCGAGCCGCTCCAGGTTCCGCTGCACGACGACCAGGCCCTTCTCCTGCTTGTCGGTGATGGTGCCGAGCTTCCGCTCGAGGATGTAGTCGGTGTAGCCCTTGATCGCGGTCAGGGGCGTGCGCAGCTCGTGGCTCACGTTGGCCAGGAGGTCCGACTTCATCCGGTCGAGCTCCTTGAGCTCCTCGTTGACCGCGGCCAGCTTCTGGTTGGACTCCTCGAGCTGCTCGACGTTGTGCTTGAGCTGCTCGGTCATGTCGTTGAAGCTCTCGGAGAGGGTCTGCAGCTCGTCTCCCGACCGGATGTCGAGCCGGCGGTCGAAGTGCCCCTGGGCGATCTCCTTGGCCCCCGCGGTGAGCTCGCTCAGCGGCTTGGTGATGCGGGTGGCCAGGGCCACGGCCATGACCAGGGAGATGCCGATGGAGATGAGGGTCAGGCCGCCGGTGGCCCACACCAGGTGCTGCGTCTCCGAGTTCAGGCGCCGGTAGGAGATGTCGTAGACGATAGCCAGCCGCGGGCCGGCGTCGCCGAGGGCGTAGGGGGCGACCACGGCCAGGGTCTCCTCTCCGGCGGGGTTGCGCCCGTGGACGGCGGTGTCGGTGGGCCGGGCTGCCGCCGCCCGCTCCCGGTCCTCCAGCATCGTCGGCGCGCCCGGAGCCGGAGGGCGGCTCACGTCCTGGAGCTCGCGGGAGTCGAACCGCACCTGGCCGGCGGTGTTCGCGATGCGCACCCTCGTCACGTCGCGGTTCATGGCCAGGAGGTCGCGCATCAGCTCACGGAACTTGTAGAAGTCGGAGGCGTAGAAGCTGAGGAACGCCGAGGCCATGGGCGCGCGGGTGAGGCGCGCGTAGGTGAGGGCGTCCTCCTCGATCCCCTTGCGCAGCTCCCCGCGCTTGCTGAGGATCATGTAGACGCCGTTGAAGACCAATATGGCCACGATCACCGAGGAGAGGGCCAGGGCGGTGCGGGTCTTCAGGCTGCGGAGCCGAAACATCTCAGGAATTCGCGGCGGTCATTCGATGATAGCCCACGCTCCCGCGTCCCACAACGCGCGCGGGTGCGGATTGCCGGTACAATGCCCGGTCAATCACTCGAGGAGAGAAACCGGGAATGATCGAGCGCATGAAGGAGATCCGGCGGCGCCGCAAGCGGAAGGAGAAGGCGCGTAAGGCCCGCAAGAAGGCGGCCATCGCCGCCGCCAAGAAGCCGGCGCCCAAGCGATAGCTCACCGGGCCCGGAGCAGGGCGGCGGCCAGGAGGACACCCACCAGGGCGAGGGTGATCACGGTCGACCAGAAGAGCCAACGGCGCAGCCGCTTCGCCTCCTCCGCCGTCCAGGGCACCTCGACTCGCCGGCGCGTCTCCGGCCGCCCCGCGATCTCGACGTCGTACGCGCGCGTCCCGTCCGCGGCCGCGCCCACTTCCGCGGGCCGGGCCCGGATCACTCCCCGGCAGGACGGACAGCGCAGGGCCCAGGACTCGGGGCGGGCGGGCACGAGGGCCTCGCAGCCCGGACACGGGAAGGGCACGGGAAGAGTATAGAGGGGGGCCGTCCCCGGCTGCCCCGGGAAGGAAGCGACACCGATGAAACGCGTCTGGCTCTGCGCACTGGTGGCGGCGCTGTGGCTGTCCTCGCTCGCGGGGGCGGCGGAGCGGAGGCCGCGCATCCTCCTCTCCGACGACGACGGCATCTCCGCCGCCGGCCTCCTCGCCGTCTACGCGGAGCTGGCCAAGGTGGGCGAGGTGACGGTGGCGGCCCCGGCCGAGAACCAGAGCGGCGTCGGCCACGGGATCACCTACGCGGACCCGATCATGATGCGCGAGATCGACCCGCTGGTGAAGGTGGAGGGCGCGTCCGGCAAGTGGTACCGCATCGTGGCCAGGCCGGCCACCTGCGTGCGCCTGGCCCTCAGCTCCCTCGTCTCCGAGCGGCCGGACCTCGTGGTCTCCGGGATCAACCGCGGCGACAACGCCGGCCTCAGCATCTACATCTCCGGCACGCTGGGGGCGGCGCGCGAGGCCGCCTTCGACGGCATCCCCGCCATCGCGGCCAGCCAGGTGGAGGGCCCGGACATGGACTACCGGGCGGGGGCCGCCTTCGTGGGCCGGCTGGCCGGAGAGGTGCTGCGGCGCGGGGGAGTGCCGCGCGGGACCTTCCTCTCCGTCAACATCCCGGAGGGCGCGATCAAGGGGGTCAAGGTCGTCCCCCATGCGATGACGCTGGGGACGAACGCCTACGAGCGGCGGGAGAGCCCGCGTCACCAGACCTACTTCTGGAACGTGTGGACGGAGCCGACGGAGGAAGGGACCGATTCCGACGTGGGCGCGATCGGCCACGGCTACGTCGCCATCACACCGCTGCGCGTCGACGTCAACGACGCCGCCGCGCGCAAGGAGCTGGAGGGCTGGGACCTCAAGTGACGGCGGAGGCGCCCGCTCCCACCACGCCCGTTCCGGAGCGGCCGCGGATCGCCGGCTTCCCCCTGCCCGCGTTCCTTACCGCCCTGGCCTTCCGCAATTTCCGGTTGATCTGGACGGGAGCCTTCCTCAGCAGCATCGGCACCTGGACCCAGGACGTCGCCCTGGCCTGGCTCATCCAGACGCGCATGCACGACCCGTTCTACCTCGGCCTGCGCGCGTTCGCGTCCGACACCCCCCTCCTGACCTTCATGCTGGTCGGAGGGGCGGTGGCCGACCGCGTCAGCCGGCGGCGCATCCTCATCACGTCGAACACGCTGCAGATGGCGCTGGCCGCCATCCTGGGCCTCCTCTACGTGACCGGCCACCTCGGCATCGTGGCCATCCTCGTCATCGCCGCCTTCACCGGCCTCACCCAGAGCCAGTCCGCCCCCACCTACCAGGCCGTGATCACCAGCCTGGTCCCCCCCCGGCAGATCCAGAACGCGGTGGCGCTGAACTCGCTGCAGTTCAACCTCTCGCGTGCGATCGGGCCCGCCATCGCGGGAGTGCTCCTGGCCCGCGCGGGCACCGGCGCCTGCTTCGCCGTGAACGCGGTCAGCTTCGTGGCCGTCATCATCGCCCTCTGGAGGATCGAGCTGCCGCCGGCCCCCCCGGCCCGGGACACCCTCGGGGAGAGCCTGCGCGCCGGCCTGCGCCACGTCGCGCGGGATCCGCTGCTGTCGAGGCTGACCCTCTCCGCCCTCTTCGGATCGCTGCTCGCCTATCCGCTGATCACGTACCTGCCCGTGATCGCGGGCGACGTGCTCCGTACGGGAGTGGCCGGGTTCAGCGCGCTCCTCACGAGCTTCGGCGTGGGTGCCATCATGGGGGCGGTGACCACCGCCCACCGCGGGCACGTTCCCGGGCGCGGGCGGATCATGCTCACGGCGGTCGTGGTGTACGGTGCCGCCACCACCGCCGCCATGGCCTCGCGGATCCAGGGCCTCTCGATGGCCCTCCTCCTCGTCGCGGGCGGGAGCCTGGTGACCGCCTTCTCCACCCTCAACTCGCTCGTCCAGGAGAATGCGCCCGCGGATCTCAAGGGCCGGATCCTCAGCATCTACGGCGTGGCCTTCCGCGGCGGCATGCCCCTCGGAAGCCTCGTGGCGGGGCTCATGGTGCGCTCGATCGGCGCGCCCCTGGTGATCGGCGGGTTCTCCGCGCTCCTGGCCCTGCTCGCTCTCTTCAGCCTGGCCTGGAACCCGCGCCTGAGGGACCTGTAGGGACGGTGGGCGACGATCCCGCGCCCGCGTGGCGGTGCCCTCGATGTCGAGGCGCCCTGGGGGGGGACGGGGAGATCGCGTGTACCGGCTGCGGCGCCCGCTACCCGATCCTGGCCGGTATCCCCGATCTCCGCGTTCCCGGCCCCTGCGCGATCGACGTGGCCGCGGACACCGCGGCGGCGCGGCGTCTGGCCGGAGAGGCGGAGACCCTCTCCCTGGCCGACCTGATCCGGCGCGCCCTGGCCTCGCGGTCGCCCACGGAATGGACGGAGGCGCGGCTCGATCTCCGCACGCGGCAGAGTCTCGAGGGTCCCGGCCGCATGGGCGACGAGCTCCGCGGCTGGCTCCGCCCCTGCCTCGAGTCAGGCGGCCCCGTCCTGGATGCCGGCTGCGGCTTCGGAGGGCTGCTGAGCGCGGCGGCGGAGGAGGGGATCGAGATGGCGGGGGTGGACGCCTCCCTCGTGAACCTGGTGGTCGCGCGGCGGGTGCTCGCGGCGCGCGGGCAGCGCGCGCGGCTGGCCGCGGCCCTGGTCGAGCATCTCCCGATCGCGGACGGCTCGGCGGCCGCGCTGGTCGCGCTCGACGTCGTGGAGCACGTGGCCGATGCCGCCGCCTTCCTGGCCGAGGCGGCCCGCGTCACCCGGCCGGGCGGGCTGATCGCGCTCTCGACGCCCAACCGCTACAGCCTGGCCGCGGAGCCGCACGTCTCGGTCTGGGGCGTGGGCTGGCTGCCGCGGGCCTGGCAGGCCCCGTACGTGCGGTGGCGGACCGGGATCGCCTACTCGTGGGTCCGGCTGCTCAGCGCGCGCGAGATACGGCGGCTCCTGGAGAGGCAGGGCGGGCTGAAGTGCGACCTGCGGGTGCCGCCCCTGCCCGCGACGGAGATGGCGGCCTTCGGCCCCCGCCGCCGCCGTCTCGCCCGCCTCTACAACCGGCTCGCCTCCGTGCGCGCGCTGCGGCGGCCGATGCGGCTGGTGGGCCCGTTCTTCCAGGTGCTCGCGCGCAAGCCGGAGGACGTCCGCGCGTGAGGACGGTGTGATGCGCGCCCTTGAGCTTTCCGCCCCCGCGGCGTAAGCTGACCGATCGTCCGCGCGCGCGGTCCGCGCGGGGACAGGGGTGACCATGAAGCTGCCGGTCCGGCCCGCGTCGCCGCGTCTGGCCTCTCCGCGCCCGGCTTCGCCCTTGCGCCCCTCGGGCACGTACCTCGGCTGCACGGCCTGCGGGCGGCTGCTGCGCATCGAATGGAGGACGCGCAGCATCGTGTGCTCGTGCGGCGCCCGCGTCACCCCGCCGCCGGCGGAGGAGTAGGCTGGAAGAGGGCGCGGCCGGCGCTCCGTCCGCGCGCGAATCCGTCCTCCCCGTCGACGCCGCCGTCGTCCCCTCCCTCCTCCTCCTGACCGCGCGGCATCTCGCCGCCTACGATCCGCCGCGCGTGCTCGGCTGGCGGGTGCTGCACGACGAGGCGCTGGCCGCGCGCGCGGCCGCCCTCGGCCCCCTGCTGCCCCGCCCGGCGGGCGCGCTGGACCGCGACCCGATCGCGCTGGCGCTGGCCGCCGTGGCCGCCGGCCTGGCCCTCGTGTATCTGGTCTGCGCTCTCGCCGGCGCGCGCCCGCGCGTCCGGATGGCCCTGCTGGCCCTGGCCATGACCGCCCTGGTCGCCCTGCCCACGGCGGCGTTCGTGACCATGGGCGCCGTCACCGGCCGCCCCTACGGCCAGGACGGCGGCGTCGTCCAGCTGCCGCTCGCCATCGACCGCATCCTCTCCGGCCGCAGCCCCTACGGCGCGGACTACTCGGACAGCATGCTCGGACGGCAGGCGCGCGTCTCCGATTTCTGGGCGGAGCACGGCGGCAACCCGATCCTGCACCACCACGCGTACCTGCCCGGCACCCACCTGTTGATGATGCCGTTCGTGCCGCTGGCGCGGGCGGCGACGGGCGTCTTCGACCCGCGCGTGGTCACGCTCCTCGCCTTCGTGGTCGCGGGGGCGCTGGCCTTCCGGCTGGGGGCGGACCCCGCGCGCGGCCTGGCCGCCGCCGCCGCGGTCTGGGTGAGCCCGCTCGTGTACTGGCAGCAGATCTTCGGGGCCAATGACGTCCTGGTGGCCGCGCTCCTGCTGGGGGCGGTGCACCTCGCCCGGGCTCCACGTCCGCGGGCGGCGGCCGCGCTGCTGGGCCTGGCCTGCGCGACCAAGCAGCTCGCCTGGCCGTTCGCGCCCTTCCTTCTCGCCCACCTGTCCGGCGCGCGCTCGATGCGCGATCTGGTGTCCGCGCCCGCCCGTGGCCGCGCGGCGCGGATGGCCGCGATCGCGGGCGGGGTGTTCCTCCTGGTGGTGGCGCCGGTGGCCGCGCTCGATCCCGGCGCCTTCTGGGGGGACGTCGTGCGCTACAACGCCGGCCTGCCCGGCGGCGACAACTACCCGCTGGGCGGCACGCCGGGCCTGGGGCTGGCGAACCTGCTCGTCTACACGGGCGCCGTGGCGAGCCTGCGCGACTACGTTCCGCTCGGCGGGCTCTACCTGCTGCTGGTGCCCATCGGCTTCGTGCTCCTCCGCGAGCAGCTCCGTCGCGGCGGCGCCGCCGACGCGCTGGTGACGGGCAGCGCGGCCCTCCTCCTCTCGCTCTACGTCTCGCGCGTGATGCATCCGAACTCCCTCCTCCTGGCCGCCGTGCTGCTGCCGGCGGCGGCCGCCGCCGGCGCCGCCCTCGCCCCCGACGTGCTGATCGGCTCGCTGGCCCTGCTGGCCACGGCGGTGGAGATCGCGGAGGGCGAGGTCTTCGCCACCACCTGGGCCGACGCCGTCGCCGCGCGATGGCCGTGGCCGACGGGGCCGCTCGCCGCCCTCGCTCCGCGGGCGGGGCCGGCATTGACCCGCGACCCGCTCGGCCTGCTCCTCAGCGCCATCGCGTCCGGGCTGGCGATCGCGCTCGTGGTGATGGGTGTGGTCCGCGCGCGCCGCGCCGCGCGTACGGTCGTGATCGCGCTGGCCCTGGGCGTTCTCGCGATCGGCCCCGCCCTCGTCGTGATGAAGGTCGGCCGCCTGAGCGGCATTCCCCGCGTCCAGGACGGATGGGCGGCGACGGTGTGGCCGGGTCCATCGGTTCCAGCGCTTCGCGAGGCCTGGAGCGTCAGCTTCCGCAAGGATCCTCCGGGCACCGCATCCGCCGGAAACCCCGCGCCGGCCGCGCGCGCGCTCGCGGCGACCCTGCGCGGCCTGGGTGTGGCCGACCCGCGGGTGCTGGCGGTGGTGGCCCTGGCCGCGGTGGCCCTGGCCCTGGCCCGGATGGGGCGGGGGGACGTGCCGCTGGTGCGGCTCGCCGCCTCGCTCGTCCTGCCGCCGGCTCTTCTCGGCGTGGTCTTCGGCTCGGGCGACGTGGTGCTGGTCGCGCTCGCCCTCGCCGCGGCCGTGCTCGTGGCGAGGCGCCACGCCGTCGCGGGCGGGTTGGTCCTCGGCGCCGGGTCCGCGCTGTTCCCGCGTCTCATCCCCGCCGCGCCGCCGCTCGTGCGCGGCGCCTCCTGGCTCCGCCTTGCCTCCGCCCTTCTCGCCGCGTTCGCCCTCGCCGGCGCGGCCGGCCTCTGGGCGAGCGGCGGCATCCACCCGCCCCACCTGGGTCCCGGGCTCGGCCTCTCGAACCTGCGGCTCTACTTCGGCGCGGCGCCGGGCAAGAGCGACGCCGTGGGCCCGGCGCTGGCGGCGGGAGCGGCCCTGGTCTCCCTCGTCTGGACCGTGCGCCGCGCGCCCGGAGGGCAGGCCGGACTGGCCGCGGCCGCCGCGGCCACGATGGCCGCGCTCTGGCTGGCCCCCGCCGCGTCCCCGGACGACGTGGTGTTGCCGATCGCGCTGCTCGCGCTGGCCGCGACGTCCGCGCCCGACGATCACGTCCGCGTTTGACACGTCCGGGGGCCGTCCCTAGAATCGAAAGTTCGTATCCACCCCCGCTGCCGGAGTGGTGGAATTGGCAGACACGCACGTTTGAGGGGCGTGTGGGGAAACCCATGCGGGTTCGAGTCCCGCCTCCGGCACCACTTATGACCGTTTAGAATCAACAACTTATCTAAACCTTGGCTCCCGCGTGCGTCAGGCGTGCGATACCTTTCGCATGCTGAATCTCTTCGAGTTCGCCCTGAACAGCCGGCCACTGGAGAAGGGCCGCGGCGCGAATACCCTCTCCTGGTCAGGGATCTTCAACACCTTCTTCTGGATCGACCGCGACCAGAACGTCTGCGCCCTCCTCATGACGCAGATGCTGCCGTTCTTCGAGGGCGGACCGCAGGCCCTCGTGAACGACTTCGACCGGGCCGTGTACGCGTGGCGGGACGCGCCCTGATGCGCGCCCTGCCGCCGGCCCTGGCCCTCTCGCTGGCCACCGCGGTCGGTCACGTCCCGTGCCGCCGAACGGGTTCCCGGCCCACTGACGGTGCTTGACGATCATGCGCGGGAGGCGTATCAACAGGGTTCCGAGACAGAATCAGCAGGAGGGCACGGCCCAACCACCGCGCGCCGGTGACGTCGGATGGAGGCGGCATGATGCGCATACCGACGCTGACGGCGGCGATGGTTGTCCTGCTTCCCGCCCTGGGTTCGGCCCAGGCGAGCCTCGGGCCCGAGTTCCAGGTCAACACCTATTCGACCGGCTATCAAGGCATCCCCTCTATCGCCTCGGATGCGGCCGGGAATTTCATCGTAATCTGGCACAGCACGCAGGTCGACGGCGGCGCGCTCGACATCTTTGGGCGGCGATACGACGCCTCGGGAAACCCGCTGGGTAGCTCGGAATTCCGGGTCAACGCCTATACGACAGGCACCCAGCGCCTCGCCCGGGTCGCCTCCGGGACGAACGGCCACGCGGTGGTGGTCTGGGAAAGCCCGGATCAGGACGGCAGCGCCGACGGCATCTTCGGGCGGCAATTCGACCCGGCCGGCGTCCCCGGCCCGGAGTTCCTGGTCAACTCCTTCACGACCAGCTACCAGCAGCATCCGTCCGTTGCCGTCGGCGGCGATGGGCGGTTCGTCGTGGCCTGGCAGAGTTATGCGCCCGCGGACGGCAGTTCCTGGGGCGTCTTTGCGCGCCGCTACGATGCCGCCGGCGTCGCCCAGGGCGGCGAGTTTCTCGTCAACTCCCACACGACGTTCACCCAGCAGGCGCCCTCCATCGCCTCCGACACGAGCGGCAACTTCGTCGTCGTCTGGGAAAGCTACGGCCAGGACGGCAGCAGTTTCGGCATCTACGGACAGCGATACGATGCCGGCGGCGCCGCCGCCGGCATCGAGTTCCGTGTGAATTCCTACACGTCCGGCGCCCAGACCACGCCTTCCGTCGCCATGGATGCGAGCGGCAAGTTCGTGGTCGTCTGGGTCGGCGACGACGGCAGCGGGCCCGGCATCGTTGGCCGGCGGTTCAACGCCGCCGGGGCACCCGTGGGACCGGATTTCACCGTGAACTCCTACACGACAGACGCGCAGACGCATCCCTCCGTCAGCGCGGACGCCGGCGGCAACTTCGTCGTGGCCTGGCGGAGCTATCAGGACGGCAGCATGGAGGGAGTGTTCGGGCGCCGCTTCGACTTCCAGGGCCGGCCGGAAGGGCCCGATTTCGCGGTGAACTCGTTCACCACGGGGCGACAGGTGTACCCGTCGGTGGCCGCGGCCGCGAACGGCAGGTTCGTCGTGGCTTGGGACAGCTACGGGCAGGACGGGGACAGCATGGGAGTGTTCGGCCAGCGCTTCGAGCCGGACCTGATCTTCCAGGACGATTTCGAGGCGGGGACGCTCGCGGCCTGGTCGGCGGCCGCGACCGATGGCGGCAACCTGAGCCTGTCCACCAACGCCGCCTTGCACTTCACCACGGTGGGCCTGCGGGGCCTCGTGAACGACACGGCGAGCCTCTTCGTCGAGGACACCTCGCCCAGCGACGAGAACCGTTACCGGGCACGCTTCTATTTCGATCCCAACGGCTTCGACCCCGGCGAGGCGCAGGGCCACTTCCGGACGCGCATCTTCGTCGCCTTCGAGGAGGCCCCTACGCGGCGCCTGGCGGCGGTGGTGCTGCGGCGCCAGAACAACCTCTATTCCGTGAGGGGACGCTGCCGGCTGGACGACAACAGCCAGTCCGACACCCCCTTCGCTCCCATCACGGACGCGCCCCACGTCATCGAGCTGAGCTGGCGCCGCTCGAGCGCCCCGGACGCAAACGACGGTCAGTGCGAGCTGCTCGTGGACGGTACCTCGGTCGCGCTGATGACCGACCTCGACAACAATCGCAGCGCGGTCGATTTCGTGCGCCTGGGCGCGCTCAGCGTAAAGGGCGGAGCCTCGGGCACGATCTTCTGGGACGAGTTCGTGTCGCGGCGGGAGAACCCGATCGGCCCCTGACCGCTCACGGGAGCACCCGCCTTCCTACGAAGGGGCCGGCCTGGGCCTCCTTCGAGGAGGACCGGAAGGGAACCCTCGCCCCCGGCAAGCTGGCCGACGTGGCCGTCTTCGACACCGACCTCGTCCAGGCTGGACGTGCGAGGCCCGCCACGGTCGTCGGCGTCTTCTCCACTCAGCCGGGCTTCCTGGGCGGCGCCGCCGATGGGCACGGTCTCGCGGGCAAGGTGCCATTGGCCGTCGTGGGCATCGTGCCCGTCAAAGCCAGCGCCGAGAACGGGCCGATCCGCCCCGGCGATCGAGTGATCGCTTCGGCCACGCGCGGCCATGCCATGCGGACGGTGGCCGAGCCCCGGGTCGGCACCGTGATTGGCAAGGCCCTCTCGCCGCTCGTGTCGGGTGTCGGCACCGTGCAGATGCTGGTGCTGGTCCAGTAGCGCGCGGGCGACCCTTGCCGCGGCCGCCCGTCCGTGAGACGTTCTGGCCGCCGTTTGCGCGTTTCGCGTAAGGCCTGATCCGGTCCAGCGCGACCGCGTCTCGTGCCCTGGAGGTGCGGCCATGGTCCGTCGTCTTCTCCTGCCGGGAATCCTCGCCCTGGCCTGCGGCCCGCTGGCGCTGGCCCAAACGGCCCTGGGCACGTCCTTCACCTATCAAGGCCGGCTCACCGACGGGGCCGGCCCGGCCAGCGGGACCTACGACCTTCGGTTCACGCTGCTCGACGCCGTGATCGGAGGCAGCCAGGTCGGTCCCAGCGTGACCCGGGACGACGTGACGGTGACGGGCGGCCTCTTCACGGTGAGCCTCGACTTCGGGACGACGTTCGCCGGCAGCAAGCGCTGGCTCCAGGTCGAAGTGCGTCCGGGCGCCAGCACGGGCACCTACGCCGTCCTGGCTCCTCGCCAGGAGCTGACCCCGACGCCGAACGCGCTGTTCTCCGTGAACGCGTCCACCGTCGCCGGCCTGTCCTGCGCGAACGGCGAGGTCGCCAAGTGGTCGGGATCGACGTGGGCCTGCGGCACGGACGCGGACAGCGGCGACATCACCAGCGTCACCGCGGGGACGGGCCTGGCCGGGGGCGGCACCTCCGGCGCCGTGACCCTCGCGGTCGATGCGAAAGTGGTGCAGTCCCGCGTCAACGAGGGCTGCCCGGCGGGCAGCTCGATCCAGACGATCAACCAGAACGGGACGGTGGGATGCCAGCCGGATACGACCGGCGCGGACTGGAGCCGGACCGGAAATGCGGGCACGGACCCGGCGGTGAACTTCATCGGCACCACCGACAGCCAGCCGCTGGAGGTGCGCGTGAACAACTTGCGCACCATGCGGATCGAGCCGAATACCGGAGGGTCCGACCGCGCGCCCAACCTCATGCTGGGATACGAGGGCAGCTCCACCGCCGCCGGTTCTCAAGGCGCGGTCGTCATCGGCGGAGGGGAGAGAGGACTGAACTTGTACCCGAACTCGGTGGCGGCCAACTTCGCGACCGTGTCCGGCGGCTTGGACAACCAGATCGATGCCAGCGGCCTCGATTCCGTCATCGCTGGCGGTGACGGCAATCGGATCACCGGCGCACAGGCGGTGGTGTCTGGTGGAACTGTGAATACTGCCTTCGTTGCCGCGACGGTTGGAGGTGGTGCGGTGAACAACGCCACAGGGTCCACGTCGACGGTGGCGGGCGGCAGCTTCAACAATGCGACAGGAGACTATTCGACGGTCGCCGGCGGCACCTCCAACAGGTCCTCCGGCTTTGCCTCCACCGTCGCCGGTGGCAGCGCCAACCTCGCCGGAGGCGCTCTCTCCTTTGCCGCCGGCCACTCCGCCCGGGTGCGCGATCCCAGCCAGACCGGCGATGCCAACGGCGACGAGGGTACGTTCGTCTGGGCCGATTCCCTGGCCACCTTCTTCACCTCGACCGGAGCCAACCAGTTCCTTGTCCGCGCCGCCGGCGGCGTCGCGATCAACACCAACACTCCTTCACTAGGGGCCTCGCTCACGGTGAGCGGCAATACCCAGATGACGGGGCGGTTGGGGTTCGGGTCCCAGACGCGCCAGATGCTGGACCTGTGGGGGAGCGGGTACGGCATCGGGGTCCAGGGCTCCGCGCATTACTCCCGCAGCGACTACGGCTTCGACTGGTTCCGGGGCGGCACGCATTCGGACATCCAGGACGATCCCGGCACGGGCGGCTTCCGCCAGATGAGGCTCGATGGTGACGGGAACCTCCACGTCCGCGGCACGGTCAGCGGCGGCGGCGCCGACTTCGCGGAGATGCTGGCGGGGGAGAGCGGGCTCGAGCCGGGCGACGTCCTGGCCATCGGGACCGACGGCTCGCTCGTCAAGAGCAGCGAGCCGGGCCAGACGACGGTCGTGGGCGTGTTCTCCACTCAGCCCGGCTTCCTCGGCGGGGCCTCCGACGGCGAGGACCACGCGGGGAAGGTCCCGCTGGCGGTCGTGGGCATCGTGCCGGTCAAGGCCACCGCGGAGAACGGGCCGATCCGGCCCGGCGATCGGCTCATCGCCTCCGCCACGCGCGGTCGCGCAATGCGCACGAGCGCCGAGCCCGTGGTCGGCAGCGTGATCGGCAAGGCGCTGTCGCCGCTCGCGTCCGGGACCGGCGTCGTGCAGATGCTGGTCCTCGTCCAGTAGGGAGCTCCACCGCGCGGCGAACTTGTTCCGGAACAAGTTCGCTCGAGGGCGACCGACTCAACCTCGGGACGAACGAATCCGTCTCACAGCCCGATCGCCATGAGCCGCGGGTCGGAGAGGTCCAGCGCGAAGTCCAGCGTGCGCACCGTGTCCGGGAGCTGCAACTCGCTCGTCACGAACACGTCCGAGGCCAGCAGGCGCGCCTCGGCTTCCGAGAAGGCGACCGTGCCCAGCTCCTTCTGCGCCTCCGCGGGGAAAAGCGCCGGCTGCTCGAGGGTGAGCCGCAAGGACCACTTGTCGTCGCCCTGTGGAGCGCCAGGCGTGGGCTTTGTCGACTTCGTCCCGACAGCCGTTGACACCACGGGCGTGTGCACGGACGGCAAAAATACGTTCTCCACGGATCTCTCGGCTGCGTGTCGTCTTGACGGGGCCTCTTCTGCGTGGAATGTCCGGGGGTTCTCTGCCCTTTCCCGTTGCCACCTGAATGAAGGCTCGAGATACAGCGGTCCCCCCTAGAGCCTGGCGTAGCACGCGGCTCTTCCAATACGGCGGACCGCGACCCGGCGACCGCTGCGGCACCTCGGTCGCCTCGCCCACCGTGGCGAGGTAACGGGCGATGCTCGCGGAGACCTTTGACCAGCGCGAGCAGCTTCATCCGCCCCTGGCAGGTGGGACAGGCGAGCACGGCAGGCCGTGCTGCGGGCCATGGCCGCCCGTCGCGCCGGCCGGTGATGCCTTGGACACTTCCATCGATTTCGGCCGCCGCCGAATGGCTCTGGGGATACGACAGCTCCTCAGCGCCCGAATGGTTCCTGCCAATTCCGTCTGGACGCCTCTCAAAACGGGCTTCTAGGCTCCTTAAGGTGCTCGGTGACGAGGACGAGGGCGCAGGGCGTGGCCACGGGGCAGGCGAGGAGGTAGCGTAGCCGCGGGGGGAGAGCGTGGGTGGACCACGGTGCGATGGAGTGTGCGCGCGGCGCGGGGTTGGCGCGACCGAGCACCCCGGACCGGGACGAGCGAATGTGCCGGGGTACGATCACGGAGGCCATAGGTAGGGGTTGGCCGCCCGCGACGACGCGGCTCGACTGGCCAATCGCTCTTGTTTCACCTACGCTCTTGTTACACAGGGAGGGCGCGTCTCGAGGCAACACGCCTGGAGACGCCCCCGCCCATTCATCACTGCGCGAAGGCGCAGATGGCGGTGACGCGCGCAGCACGGGGACGGGGATGCGTGTCACTCGCCGTATTCCAGAAGTTTGCGGACCACTGAGTGGTAGCGTTGGGTCCGGGTCCACTCGAGATGATGGCGAACGTGGGGTCGCCGGTGCCGGCTGCGCCGCCGATCACCACCTTCCCTGCCGGGCACGTCGCAGTCAGCCCCCTACTAGCGTTCCTCGCCAGGATGAAGGTGACCTGCGTCGTCACGCGTTCGAGGCCCGCGATGCCGCCGGGCATTCCTGGCGGGCCCTGGATACCCTGAATCCCCTGTGGTCCCCTTTCGCCCTGCGGTCCGGTGATGCCGGTTGGTCCGGCGCTCGGGCACGTATTCGGCCCGCTGGTCGGGATGTTGCCGGGGTTGTAAGCGTACGACGTGCCATCGCAG
Organism: Vicinamibacteria bacterium; assembly: GCA_041481445.1. Classification (GTDB taxonomy): domain Bacteria; phylum Acidobacteriota; class Vicinamibacteria; order Fen-336; family Fen-336; genus AA29. Next base: position 59,158 of record JBGPBV010000012.1, on the reverse strand, counting down.
GTCATCGTGTCGATGCTGTTGGTTCCTTCAATGACGCCAACGGAGTTGAGATTGAGGAACACTCCGCCCGAGATCGTCATCGGGCCGCCATCACCGATGAGGACGAAGGCATCGAACGCCGCCAGCGCTCCACCGTTCTGTCCCTGGACCACGACGCCCTGCCCGATCGCCAGCGTGCCGCCGAGCGCCAGGATCTGGTTCCCCGACGGGAAGCCGTCCTGACCGTTGGGCATGTTGCCATCGAACTGGAGATGCCCTTCGATATCAGCGAACCCCTCGGACATCTCGAGGCCCGAGCCGGCGTTGTCGTGAATGCGGATCGTGCCGTTTCCGGCCTCGGCGTGCGTCATCAGCGTGCCGCCTTCGATATCGATGCCATTGCTGCTGTTGCCCGAGATGTCGAGCGGCTGGTCGACGTAGCCGCTGTTCCCCCAATACCCGTTCGACAGCGTGACCGATCCGCCGCTGCGCACTCGGATGCCGTGACGCTGGCCGCCACAGCCTTGTCCGAAGCCGTTGTTGCTGACCGTGACGTTCGCGACGTTCAGGCCGGATCCTGAGTCGACGCTGATGCCGACGCAGCTGTTGTCCGTAATCAGGCTCGGGCTGCCTGTGAAGGCGAGAACGCTGCCGCCCAGTGCGATTGCCGCTTCGTTCGTGACGTTCTTGACCGTGACGCCATCGAGCGTAACCTGAGAGCCGTTCGCGCTCAGGTTCCGACCCGCGAATCCAGTGAAGTCGAGCGTCAGCGACTTGAGCAGGATGTCCCGCGAGTTGTCGATGTTCACGCCCCCCGTGATGGTCGCGCCGTTGCCCTCGATGGTGAGACGGTTGAAGCCGACCACGGGAAAGGTCGGGCAGGTCCCCGAGACTGTGATGCGGTTCGGGCCGCTGCGATCCTTGATCTGGGCCAGTGCGGTTAGCACGAAGCTGGTATTGCAATCGACCGCGATATCCTGGAGAAACCCGTTCGTCCAGCAACTGGGGACGCCAGTGACGCCGCCGCACGTCGTTTGATTGATCGTGTTCTGTGCCGCCGCGGGGTGCGCGACGACAAGGAGCAATGCCGCCGCTAACGCCTCGGTCAAGAGCACGAGCCGGATGCGAAACATAGATCCTCCTGGTACCTGCACATGGCGGAAACCGGGGGCAACCGGGGTCACAAGAAGCGAGCGGGCTGGGCGGCCACTGGAGACCTCCGTTTCATGGAACTTCTGGATTGCGTCCTTACACCGTAGGCGAACGAGGGCGTCGAATCGGCTCACGCTCCTCCTTGGCCGGGATTTCCCCGCCGTGCTACACTCCGGCCCCTTTCTCCGAGGCCAGATGTCTCAGCCCGGCGAGATCACGTCCCTTCTGCGGCGACTGCGATCCGGGGACCGGGCGGCCGCGGATCGCCTGGCCGAAAAGGCCTATCCGGAGCTTCACCGGATCGCCCAGGCCCATTTTCGACACGAGCGCCCGGGCCATGTGCTGCAGCCCACGGCCCTCGTGAACGAGGCCTGGCAGAAGTTCGTGGCGCTCGAGGCCTTGGAGCTCAGCGACCGCGTGCACTTCCTGTCGCTGTGCTCGCGGTTGATGCGCCAGATCCTCGTCGATCACGCCCGCCGCCGCGCGACACACGAAAGGGTCGTCAGTTCCATGCGCGTCGACGATCGGGGCGAGGAGAGCACGCTCGACCTGGACCTCGCGCTCCGCAAGCTGGAAGAGGCTCAGCCGCGCGCGGCCCGGGTCGTCGAGCTGCGCTACTTCGCGGGCATGTCGACCGAGGAGATCGCGGAGTGCCTCGACGTGTCGCTGGCCACGGTCAAGCGCGACTGGCTCGCCGCGCGAGCATGGCTCTACAGCCAGCTTCACGGAGACCCGGCGTGATCGGGAGCCGTTTTGAGGAGCTCTCGGAGCGCCTGGCCGAGGCTCTGGAATCGCCCGATCCGGCGGCTCGGATCGCCTCGTCCGGGGATCCCGACCTGGTCGAGCTCTTCACTTGGCACCAGCGCGCGGGGAGCTTCCTGGAGGAGGGCCGCCCGAAGCGGGACAACCCCTGGCTGGGCCGCCAGGTCGGCGGACGCTATCGCCTGAAGAGCGTGCTGGGGCGAGGCGGCTCGGGAGTCGTGTACGAAGCCTGTGACGAACAGGTCGAGAGGCGCCGGGTCGTCGTCAAGCTGCTGCACGACTTCTGGTCGTCGGAAGACTGGATGCGCCGGCGCTTCCGCGAGGAGGCCTCTGTCCTCACGCGGCTGGATCATCCCGGCATCGTGAGCCTGATCGACGCCGGCGAGGTCGAGGACGGGCGCCTCTTCCTGGTCCTGCCCTTTCACGAAGGGCGCACGCTGCGCGACGCGCTCGCCGCCGGGCCGCTCGACGCGGCGTTCGCCGCGCGCCTGCTGCGCGAGATCGGCGAGGCCGTCGGCTACGCTCATGCCCAGGGCGTAGTGCATCGCGACCTCAAGCCCGAGAACATCCTGCTCGTCCGTCGCGTAGATGGCGAGCACCCGCTCCTGATCGACTTCGGCATCGCCCAGGTCGGAGACCCGGCGGGCCCGCGCCAGACCACGACCCATTTGATGGGCAGCGCGTTCTACATGGCGCCGGAGCACCTGATGGGCAAGGCCGAAGCCGCGAGCGACGTCTACTCGCTCGGCGTGATCGCGTGGGAGATGCTCACCGGAACCCGCCCGTTCGATTCGGCGTCTCCGTTTGCGCTGCCCGCAATGCAGCGAAAGGGCGTGGGCGATGCGTTCTACCGGCTGCGGCCGGACCTGGGAACTGCGGTGGGCCGGCTGCTCACACGCGCGTTGGCCTTCGACGCGGCGCGCCGTCCGGCGCCGGTCGGCGCCTTTGCCGCGGAGCTGGCGGACGCAATCCAGGCGGGCGCGATCGACTCACGGCTCGCCCGGCTCTGGCTCCTGCGCCGCTCGCGGCGCTTCATGCTGGCGAGCGGGGCGACGGCGCTCGCGGGGGCGGCCGCCGGAGGATGGTGGCTGCGGGATTGGTTGACCCCGCTCGACGCGGCGGAGCGCGTCATCGATTTCCCTCGGGGCGCGGACGCCGTGATGGCGGGGTTCAGCATTCACCGGGAGCTGACGGAGCGCGCCGTACGCGAGTTCCCTGGCGGCGCCGTCAGTGCGATGCGATATGCTTCGCCGGATCAAGGGCAGCTGCACAAGAGGCTGACGCTACGGCAGAAGGAATGGGCCTTCCGTCGCGGCTGGAAGGTATCGGCGCTCTGCAGGCCGGAGTCTGGGTACGCCTGTGTCGCCGTCGAAACCGGCCAGTTTGCGCGCCGGTTCGACGCGGGCTTCCAGGCGACGCAAGACCGCGTCGAGCTCATCGCCACCCAGCAGATTCGCACCGGCCGGGATGGAATCCACGCGGCGGTGAGCCTGCCGCCGCCGCCGCGCCTGGTGCGGCTGGAGATGGCATACGATCCGGCCCGCGCGAGCGCGACAGTATCCGTGGACGGCGAGACCCTCATCCGGGATTACGCCGGCCACACCGAGTACCGCGACGACCTCGGCGTCTTTTTCGGGATCGGCTCTCTCGACGGCTCGATGGCGTCCGTTGTCTTCGGGGGTCTTCACTTCGAGATTCTCGAGTAGCCGGAGGCCCGGGGCAGCCTGAACGGTCGGTCTCCGGAGCTAGGCAACAGCCGGCGAGCCATCATCCAGCGCTTTATGCGCGCAATGATAGATCGTCACACGGCTGATGTCTAAAGCTCTATGGATTGCCGAGAGATTCTTTCCGGTATGGTACTGCAGCAGAATCCGCGCCCGCTCCACCTCGCGCAGTTAGCAAAAGAAAACCGGGGAGCGACCGCAGATCAAGACCGCAACTGTATCCCCAGGATGAGCAAAAAAGACGCCACTGCGATCGCCGCCAACGCCACGAACTTCGCGAGCACGACAACGAGCGGCCCTTCAAAGGCGCCCGGCCGGACTTTTCGAGTGACAAAGAGAATCCCCGACGCCGGAAGCCAGGCGACGAGTGAAAACAGAGGTCCCATAACAATATGCCCGATGGCATGGCTCCAATTTTTTCCATCCGCGCCGCACACCCCACAGTGTGCCAGACCCGTAAAAACGTTGTCGTGCCCAGTTACGATGCCCAGGATAATTCCCATGCCTACCAGCGAATGAGCGATGGTGGTCTGGAACAGTAACAGCGGAAACAAGTGCTTATAGGTTCCGAATCCTGTGGTCTGGACGGCAATGGCGCAATAAAGGATTCCCACCAGCAGAACCAGATTGATGCTTACCCATTCTGTTGCCTTGTAGTTGCCATCCAGCGCAGCGATATTGCCGCCGCCCGATACACCAGCCAGGGACAAACCGAGCCTCAGAGCAAAGACCACCACAATAAGGATCAGGATCCACCGCTCGAAACGAACGTATTCTGTCAGTTTTTTCCCAAACATGGCCCGACATGGTAACACAGCGCGCTTCTGGGCCACGCGTGAATGCGCGTTACAGTTGCTGCCGTGGTCGCCGCGGGGCCGCTGTTCGTGGCGCATCCACGCCGCCTGTCCCACCTGCCAGGGGCGGATGAAGCTGCTCGCGCTGGTCAAAGGTCCCGCGAGCATCGCCCGTTACCTCGCCACGGTGGGCGAGGCGAACGAGGTGCCGCAGCGGTCGCCGGGTCGCGGTCCGCCGTATTGGAAGAGCCGCGTGCTACGCCTTAAGGTGCTCGGTGACGAGGACGAGGGCGCAGGGCGTGGCCACGCGGCAGGCGAGGAGGTAGCGTAGCCGCGGGGAAGAGCGTGGGTGGACCACGGTGCGGTGGAGTGTGCGCGCGGCGCGGGGTTCGCGCGACCGAGCATCCCGGACCGGGACGAGCGAACGTGCCGGGGCCGCCGACGATCAGCGACACAAGCGCTTCGCTCGGAAGATGTCCAGGCAAGCTCGTCGCCCGAACCCAGTACCTACGCGACCGTAAGGCTCTCCCCCAAGACGATCGCTTCACGGGCTCGAGTCGCTCGTTCGCAGCCGCTCGGGCTACGCACGCCTACTCCGGACCCGTTTCTAGCCAAGGCGCAGCTGTCGCGGAGCCGGTGCGGTTTCTCGCTGTAGCGCATTCTCGGCGACGTGGCGGGGAAGACTACGGGCACCCGAGCTATTCTCGGAGGGCTCGTTGCTAGATCACTCGTTTGCCGACAAGATTCCGGCATGGGCGCGTGTGTGATACGTGTGTCTTGTATGGATTTTTATATGGTCTGGCGTTTCTGGCGTTTCTGCAGTTCCAGTAACTTACGTTGGCTCAATACCCCCGAAGCGTTCGAGTCCCGCCTCCGGCACCACACTGATGCTACGATCCGGGGTTCCTCTGGAGACCGATTGCCCGAGCTGACTCCCGACCGGATCGCGCTGGGCCTGACCTCCTACGTCGTGCTCCTCTTCAGCCTCTCCTTCCACGAGTCCGCCCACGCGTGGACGGCGCACAAGCTCGGGGACGACACCGCCAAGGACCAGGGACGGGTCAGCCTGAACCCGATCGTCCACATCGACCCGATCGGGACGGTGCTGTTCCCGATCCTCCAGATCTTCACCGGCCTGCCCTTCATCGGCTGGGCCAAGCCCACGCCCTACAACCCCGCGAACTTCCGGCGCGACGTCAGCCTGCGGAAGGGACACATGCTGGTGGCGGCGGCCGGCCCCGGCTCGAACTTCCTCCTGGCCGTGATCTTCACCGCCGCCCTGGTCCTGGTCGTCCGCACCGGCCTGGCCAGCGGACCCCGGAACCCGATCTTCCTGATGACCCTCATTGGAATCCAGCTCAACGTCATTCTCGCCCTCTTCAACCTGATTCCCGTCCCTCCGCTGGACGGCTCCAAGGTGGCGTCCTTCGGCCTGCCCGGGAACATGGGAGAGCGCTACGATCGCCTGATGGGACCCTACGGCTTCCTGATCCTCATGGTCTTGATGATGTCGGGGCTCCTCGGCCGCGTGCTCGGGCCGGTGCAGGGCTGGATAGTGAACGTGCTCTACGCGCTGGTGAGATGACGCGCCCGCGCATCCTCTCCGGCATGCGGCCGACGGGGCCGCTGCACATCGGCCACCTCACGGGCGCGCTCGACAACTGGGTGCGCCTCCTGGACACCTACGACTGCTACTTCGTGGTGGTGGACTGGCACGCGCTCACCACGGACTACGCCGACCCGAAGGACGTGCGCGAGAACGTGCTGGAGGTCGCCACCGACTGGCTGGCCGCCGGCCTCGACCCCGCGCGCTGCACCCTCTTCGTCCAGAGCCTGGTGCCCGAGCACGCCGAGCTGCACCTGCTCCTGTCGATGATCGTCCCCGTGCCCTGGCTGGAGCGCGTGCCGAGCTACAAGGAGCAGCAGAGCCAGCTCTCCGAGAAGGACCTCTCCACCTACGGGTTCCTCGGCTACCCGCTGCTGCAGAGCGCCGACATCATGATCTACAAGGCGGACGCGGTGCCGGTGGGGGAGGACCAGGCGCCCCACGTCGAGCTCACGCGCGAGGTCGTGCGGCGGTTCAATCACCTCTACGGGCCGGTCTTCCCGGAGCCCCGGACCCTGCTGACGGAGGTCCCGCGCGTGCCCGGCACCGACGGCCGCAAGATGTCGAAGTCGTACGGCAACGCCGTGTTCCTCAAGGACCCGCCCGACGCCGTGCGCCAGAAGATCCGGCCGATGGTGACTGATCCCGCGCGCAAGCGCCGCACCGATCCCGGCGACCCCGACGTCTGCCCGGTCTTCGACCTGCACAAGGCCTTCTCGCCGAAGGAGTCGCAGGAGTGGGCGGCGCAGGGCTGCCGCAGCGCCGGCATCGGCTGCCTCGACTGCAAGGGACGGCTCCTGGACCATCTCCTCCACCGCCTGGAGGGGATCCACGCGCGGCGGCCGGAGTTCGCGGCCCGCCCGGACACCGTCTGGGACATCCTGCAGGCGGGGTCGCGCCGGGCGCGCGAGACGGCCCGTGCGACGATGGACGACGTGCGTGCGGCCATGAAGATCGCGTACCCCATCCGATGAGCGACGAGCAGGACCGCTCGGCGTCCGCCACCCACGCCGAGCCGGATCCGGACCCGGAAGCGGCGGTGCCGGCGGCGCCGGCGGAGACGAGCGTCCAGCTCGAGCTGCCGCTCGGGATGGAGTCGACGCTGCCGGAGGACGTCCCCCGGATCCACGTCGCCGAGTTCGAGGGCCCCCTCGACCTCCTGCTCTACCTCATCAAGCGCGACAAGATCGACATCCACGACATCCCGATCGCCCCCATCACGCGCTCGTACATGGAGTACCTGGACCTGATGCAGCAGCTCAACCTGGACGTGGCCGGCGAGTTCATGGTGATGGCGGCCACGCTCATCCACATCAAGTCGAAGATGCTGGTGCCGGTGGACCCGACCGAGGCCCAGGCGGACGAGGAGCAGGAGGACCCGCGGGAGGCCCTGGTGCAGCGGCTCCTGGAGTTCCAGCGCTACAAGGAGGCGGCCGGCATCCTCCACCAGCAGGCGCAGATCCGCGCCGCGACCTGGACGCGCCCGGACACCGTCCTGCCCGCCTTCGACGACGCGGGCGAGGAGATGCTGGAGGCGGGGCTGTTCGACCTCATCAGCGCATTCAAGGACCTGCTGGAGCGGCGCCGGACGCTCCTGGCCCACGAGGTGGCCGCGGGCGGGAAGAGCATCGAGCAGCGGATCGAGGAGCTGCTCGCCCTCCTGCGCGAGGGGGAATCGCTGGACTTCCTGGAGCTGTTCGCGGCCCAGGAGACCAAGGCGGACATGATCGTGACCTTCCTGGCCCTGCTCGAGCTGATCCGGCTCAAGCGGGTCAAGGTCTATCAGCGTGGGATGTTCGGACCCATCCGGGTGTTCCGGCCGGTCGGCCCCGAGGCCGCGGCGGCCCCGACGGCATAGGACGAATGGAAGAAGAACAGGCGGGCACGGAAGCCGGGGAGGACGCGCCGGTCCTCCCTCCCCTCGAGGTGCGGGCGGTGCTGGAGGCGTTGATCTTCGCCTCGCCCCAGCCGCTCACGCCCCGAGACATCGGCAAGGTCCTGGTGGGCGTGCCGAAGGACGCCTGGCAGGCCGCCCTCGAGGAGATCCGGGCCGACTACGGCCGCGACGGGCGCGGACTGCAGCTCGTCGAGGTGGCGGGCGGCTACCAGATCACCACGCGGCCGGAGTACAACGACTGGGTCCGCGAGCTGCTCGATCCCCGGGCCCCGACCCGCCTGTCCGTCCAGGCCCTCGAGACCCTCGCCGTGATCGCCTACAAGCAGCCGGTGACCCTGCCCGAGGTCATCGACCTGCGCGGCGTGAAGTCGGGAGGCGTGCTCAAGACGCTGCTCGAGAAGCGCCTGATCCGGATCACCGGGCGGAAGGACGTCGTCGGCCGCCCGATGCTCTACGGCACCACGAAGCAGTTCCTCCTCCATTTCGGGCTCAAGGACCTCGCCGAGCTTCCCCGGATCGAGGAGTTCGCGGAGGTGCTCGGAGAGGAGGTGGACGTCGCGGGCCTGAAGAAGGCCATCGAGGCGCCGCGCCCCGTCGAGGTCCCGCTGGGCGAGAAAGGCGCCGACGACGCCCAGCGCGAGCTCCCGCTCGAAGGCGACGAGGTGGAAGCCATGGGCGAGGGCCCGGAGAGCGGCCAGGAGGACACTTAAAGTATTACTTGACATATCGGGTCCAACCCTATATGTTGAAAGGGTTCTTTGCTCGAGGCCCGCCATGTCAGTGATCCGCCGTCCTTATCCGGGTTCCCTGCTCGTGGTGCTTGCCGTCCTCGCGACGCAGTGCGGGATCGTCAAGGAGTTCACCCAGCCGAGCGCGCTGAGCATCCAGAAGTTCGTGGCCGCGCCCCCGGACATCACGGCGGGTGCCGCCACCACCCTGACCTGGGAAGTGGTCGGCGCCGACAGCGTCGAGATCGACAACGGGATCGGGACCGTCGAGGGCAAGGGCACGCGCCAGGTCCGCCCCGACTGGACGACGAGCTTCAACCTCGTCGCCCGCTCGGGCACTTCGCAGGCCACCGCGAGCGTGCAGGTCCGCGTGGCCCCCATGGCCTCCCCGTCCCCTTCGCCCTCGCCCAGTCCCTCCGCGAGCCCGTCGCCGGCGGCGTCTCCGTCGCCCGCGGCCAGCCCATCGCCGTCTCCGACCCCCTTCCCGACGCCGACCCCGGTCTCCTGCGGTCCGCCGGCGGTATCGGCCGGCAACAACTGCGGCCTCACCGTCGTCCAGCCGACCGAGATGTCTCCCTCGGAGTGCATCGAGCTCACCGCCGTCACCGTCAACCAGAGCTGCCCGGTCGGCGTGACCACCGTGCGCTCGCTCCGCTTCGACGTGACCGCCCACACCCTGCGCCCCGGCCTGCGCTGGCGGCGCAGCGTGACGAGCAGCGACGTGCTGACGCCCACGGACGGCGACGTGAAGAGCGACGGTACGACGACGGTGCTCCTGAGCGACCTCGTCCTCGACAGCAGCGTCACCATCGAGATCGTCTCTTCGGGTGGGAACAAGGTGCTGCTCGCGTTCACGCTCCGGCACTACTAGCGGGCGCGCGCCTCCGGCGCGGTATCATCCTGTCGTGGACGAGCGGCTGCAGAAGATCCTCGCGCGCGCGGGAGTGTCGTCGCGGCGGGGGGCGGAGGCCGCCATCGCCGGGGGCCGGGTCACCGTCAACGGGGAGACCGTCACCCAGCTCGGGACACGCGCGGATGCCGCCCGCGACGACATCCGGGTCGACGGGGTACGCGTGCGGGCGGCGGCGGCCCCGGTCTACCTCCTGCTCAACAAGCCCAAGGGCTACGTCAGCACCCGCCAGGACCCGGAGGGCCGGCCCACGGTCATGGAGCTGGTGCCGCCGGTCGCGGGGCTGTTCCCGGTCGGACGGCTCGACGTCAACACGGAAGGCCTGATCCTCCTCACGAGCGACGGCGCGTTCGCCGAGCGCGTCGCCCACCCGCGCTACGAGGTGCCCCGCGTCTACCAGGCCAAGGTGCACCGGGTCCCGGACGGGGAGACCCTCGAGCGCCTGCGCCGCGGCGTCACCGTGGACGGCGAGAAGCTCATCGTCGACCGCGTGCGCGTCCTGGAGGCGGAGAAGAACGCCTGGCTGGAGCTCGTCCTGCACGAAGGCAAGCACCACGAGGTGAAGCGCCTGCTGGAGGCGGTGGGGCATCGCGTCTCCAAGCTGCGCCGGATCGCGCTGGGGCCGCTGACCGCGCGCGGCCTCAAGCCGGGACAGTTCCGGTCGCTCACCCCGGCCGAGGTGCGCGCGTTCCTGGCCCCCTCGACGGGCCGCGAGACACACCGCGAGGCACGCCGCGCGAAACACCGGCCGCGGCGCCCCCGGGCGCGGGCTCCCCGGCGGAGGCGAGGCCCGGGGTGAAGCCCCGCGGCCTGGTAGTGGCGATCGACGGTCCGTCGGGGGCGGGCAAGTCGACGGCCGGACGAGCAGTGGCCCAGCGACTGGGCTACGTGTTCCTCGATACGGGCGCGATGTACCGCGCGCTGGCCCTGGCCGCCCTGCGCGCCCGGGTCTCCCTCGATGACGAGGCGGCGCTGGCGGCGCTGGCCGAGCGCCTCTCGCTGGATCTGGAGCCGGGAGGGGCCGTGATCCTGGACGGCCGCGACGTCTCGGGAGCGCTGCGCAGCCAGGAGGTGGGGGCGGCGGCCTCGCGCGTCTCCGTGCACCCGCGCGTGCGGCGCCACATGGTGGCCCGGCAGCGCGAGATGGGCCGCGAGGGTGGCGTGGTCATGGACGGCCGCGACATCGGGACGGCGGTGTTCCCCGACGCCGACGTCAAGTTCTACGTCGACGCCCACCCGCGCCAGCGCGCGGCCCGCCGTCACGAGGAGCTGGCCCAGCGGGGAGTGCCCTCCGACCTGGACACCATCGAGCGGGAGATCCGCGCCCGGGACCTCGCGGACTCCACGCGCGCGGAGTCGCCCCTCGTCCGGGCCCGGGACGCCATCCACCTCGACACCACCGAGCTCGGCCTGGACGAGGTCGTGCGCCGCATGCTGGCCGCGGTGGAGGCGGTCGCATCCTCCAAGGCCGGATAGCCCTCCGGCTTGACCGCCGGCTCCTACCGTGGTACATATGTACCATGGTTGCCGATGACGACGCCCGCCGCCTGGTCGAGCGCGTCCAGACCGGGGTGCGGGTGGAGAAGCGCCTCCTCAAGGTCCTGAAGGCCCTGGCCGAGCTCTACGACCTCTCGCTCGGCGACCTCCTGGAGGGGATCGTGCTCCACGCCTTCGAGGGCAAGGCGCCCTTCGACGAGAAAGCGCGCGCGCGCATCGTGGAGCTCGAGAGGATCTACGGCCTCGACCTCGACGCCTCCGACAGCCACCGGCTGGTGGAGAAGGCGACGCGACCGGCGCCCAGGGCCAGGCCGCGCCCCCGCCGCCGGCGATGACGGAGGCCCCGCCGCCCTCCCCCCTGGACGGGCTCGATGACGACGCCCTCGTCGCCGCCTTCGAGGGAGAAGGCTTCGACTCCGCCTCCTTCCATCACGCCCAGCACGTGCGCGTGGTCTGGGTGTACCTCCGGCGGCGGCCGGTGCTCGACGTCCTGGCCCGGTTCGCGGCCGGCCTGAGGCGGGTGGCCGCCGCCGCGGGCAAGCCCGGGCTCTACCACGAGACCATCACCTGGGCGTACGTGCTGCTCGTCAACGAGCGGCGGACGGGGCCGGAGGAGGAGGACTGGCCGGCCTTCGCGGCGCGCAATCCGGACCTGCTGGCCTGGCGGCCGTCGCTGCTCGAGACGCGCTACTACCGGGAGGACACGCTGTGGTCCGAACGCGCCCGCCGCGCCTTCGTGCTGCCCGACCGCCTGGCCCCCGCCTCCGGCGGTTAGAGCTTGAGACGCACGATCTCGTCGAAGGTCGTCACGCCCTCCGCGACCAGGGTCAGGCACCGCTCGCGCAGCGAGACCATCCCCGCCCCCGCCGCCGCCAGCTCCAGGTCGTCCGCGCCCAGGCCCCGGTCGACGGCCTCCTTCACCTCGGGCGAGGCCGCGATCACCTCGAAGATCGCGCGCCGGCCGCGATAGCCGACCTTGTTGCAGGAGGCGCAGCCCCTGCCGCGGAAGAACCTCAAGGACTGCGCTTGCTCGGCGTCCACGCCGTGGAGGGCGAGGGTCCGCGCCGCCGGTGCCTCCGCCGGCTCGCGGCACACCTCGCAGACCTGGCGCACCAGCCGCTGGCAGGTGACGGCGGCGAGCGCGCCGGACAGGAGCGCCCGCGGCACGCCGAGCTGGAGCAGGTTGAGGAGGGCCTGGCTCGCGGTCTGGGCCGCCACCACCGCGACCACCAGCACGCTGGCGGCCAGCCGGGCCGCCATGGTGGCCGTATCCGCATCGGGCACCGCGAACAGGACGAGCGCCTCCGGACGCACCGCCATCATCGACCGCAGGGTCTCCGGCATCTGGGAGACGTTCTCCAGCTCGACCTGGCGCGCGCCGTCGACGGGGAATTGCCGCGGTGACTCCAGCGAGAGCACGTCCCGTCCCCCGCGCACGAGGAAGCTCATCAGGGAATAGGTCGTGGTGTGGGCGCCGTTGAAGGGAGGCCCCGTCACGAGGACGAGCCCGGAGGCGGACTGGAGCTGGCCGAGCAGCCGGACGCGGTCCTCGATCTCCATGCCCAGGCTGGGCAGGTCCTTCAGGAAGGTGGCGCGGTTGACGAGCTTGATCGTCGCGCTGAGGCCGAAGGGGGTGGGCAGGGTCTGCGCGATGAGCTCGTACTCGGTGCCTTCCAGGGTCGCGCTCGTCCGCGCCGTCAGCGGCCGCCCCGCCCTCGTGTGCTCGACGTGGAAGAAGTCGAGGAGCTTCCGCGTCACCGACTCCTGGAAGCGCTTGGGGATCGGGTCCAGCCGGAAGAAGAAGTCGTCGATCCGGTAGCGGATCCCGAGCGCGTCCTCCTTGGGCTCGATGCGCACGTCGGAGGCGCCCCGGCGCGCGGCGAGGACGAGGACGTACTGAAGGATCGTGTCCGGCTCGCCCTCCTCCCAGACCGGCTTGGGCGAATAGGCCACCCCGAGGGCGTCCATCAGGGGATTGGTGCCCTGCGTGCGCAGGGCGGCCGCCACGTCCTCCGGCGTCACCATCCCCGCGCCCACGAGCACCTCTCCCAGCTTGTGTCCGGTCCGGCGCTGCTCCTCGAGGGCGTCGAGGAGCTGGCTGGTGGTGATCTTCTTCGTGCGGATGAGGAGCTCGCCCAGCCGGTCGCGGCTGCGCGCGAGCGTGTCCAGCTCCTCCTTGAGCCGCGCGGGGGCCTGGCTCCAGAACTCCTGCTTGTAGGCGTCGCTCGCGCTGCAGAAGCAGCGGAAGCAGAACGGGCAGAGCTTCGTCGGGTTCTTGGGGTCGTCCGAGCACCACACGGCGCCCTGGGCGTCGAACTCGCCCAGGCAGTTCCAGCAGGTAACGGTGTAGGGCTCGGCGGAGGCGCCCCGACGGGGGATCACGCACAAGGATGCTATTTGATAAACCCTTTGGCTTCAAGGCAATCATTGCCGTGCCCCGCCGCCGTGTGGTAGCGTGAGCGTTCGTTTCCCTTCGGAGGCAGACCGCCCTGGCCACCGCCACCGGCATGCGCAAGACGCCCCTCAACGCCGTGCACCGCGCCCGCGGCGCGAAGATGGTCCCCTTCGGCGGGTGGGACATGCCCGTCGAGTACTCGGGGCTCATCAGCGAGCACATGGCCGTGCGCAAGGCGGCCGGCCTCTTCGACGTCTCGCACATGGGCGAGTTCGAGGTGGAAGGAGCGGGAGCGCTCGCCTTCCTGCAGCGCGTGACCTCGAACGACGTGGCCCGGCTCGTGGACGGCCAGGCGCAGTACTCGGCGCTGCCCATGCCCAGCGGGGCGCCGGTGGACGACGTGATCGTCTATCGCCGCGCCCCCGACCGCTACCTCCTCGTGGTGAACGCGGGCAACATCGAGAAGGACTTCCGCTGGCTGCAGGAGCAGGGTCCGGCCGGCTGTGACCTGCGCAACCGCAGCGACGACTACGCGCTCGTCGCCCTGCAGGGCCCGCGCGCGCAGGAGATCCTGCAGCCGCTCACCGCCCTCGCCCTCGACGGGGTCAAGTTCTACCACTTCGCGGACGCGCAGATGGACGGCCACGCGGTGACGGTCTCCCGCACCGGCTACACCGGCGAGGACGGGTTCGAGATCTTCGTGCCGCCCACCGGCGTGGAAGCGCTGTGGCAGCGCCTGCTGGAAGCGGGGGCGGACCGGGGCCTGGTGCCGGCCGGCCTGGGCGCCCGTGACACCCTGCGCCTGGAGGCGAGGATGTGCCTTTACGGCCAGGACATGGACGAGACCACCACCCTGGTGGAGGCGGGCCTGGGCTGGATCGTCTCCACGGACGAGGCCAAGGGCGACTATGCGGGCCGGGCCGTGCTCGCGGAGCAGAAGAAGAACGGCCCGCCACGGAAGCTCGTCGGCTTCGAGGTGACGGGGCGCGGCATCGCCCGCCACGGCTATCCCGTGCTCATCCAGGACGAGCGGGTGGGCGAGGTGACCTCCGGGACCTACGCGCCCTACCTGCAGAAGAACATCGGCCTGTGCTACGTGCCGTCCGCGCACGCGGCCGTGGGCACCGAGCTCGCCATCGACATCCGCGAGCGCAAGGTGCCGGCGCGCATCGTGCCCACGCCGTTCTACAAGAGGCCGGACAAGGCGGCCTCCACGCCCGCGGCCACCGTCACCAGCAGCTGAGGATCGCCATGGACCCAACGGACCTCAAATACACGAAGGACCACGAGTGGGTGCGGGTGGAGGGCGACCAGGGCACGGTCGGCATCACCGACTACGCGCAGAAGCAGCTCGGGGACGTGGTGTACGTCGAGCTGCCGGAGAAGGGCCGCCGGCTGAAGGACCACGAGAGCTTCGGCACGGTGGAGTCGGTCAAGGCGGTCTCGGAGCTGTTCTCGCCGGTGGCGGGGGAGGTGGTGGAGCACAACGCCGCCCTCGTGGCCTCGCCGGAGATTCTCAACGCCGATCCCTACGGCAAGGCCTGGATGATCAAGGTCCGCCTGTCCGACGCCGGCGCGGTGGCCTCCCTCATGGACGCCGCCGCCTACGGCAAGTACGTGGAGAGCGAGGCCAAGTGAGGAGGCCCCGCGGATGACGACCCGCTCCGCTCCCGTCTCCGCCAAGACCGCCCTCGCCTCGACCGACACCTTCCCGCGGCGGCACATCGGTCCGGACGAGGCGGAGGTGGCCGAGATGCTGCGCGCCCTCGGCTACTCCTCCCTCGACGATCTCATCGCGGCCACGGTGCCGGAGGCCATCCGGCTGAGGCGCGAGCTGCGCCTCCCCGAGCCGCGGGGCGAGCACGAGCTGCTCGACGAGCTGCGCGCGATCGCCCTGCGCAACGAGGTGTTCCGGTCCTTCATCGGGATGGGGTACTACGACTGCATCACTCCCCCCGTCATCCAGCGCAACGTGCTCGAGAACCCCGGCTGGTACACGCAGTACACGCCCTACCAGGCGGAGATCGCGCAGGGGCGGCTGGAGGCCCTCCTCAACTACCAGACGATGGTGGCGGACCTGACCGGGCTGCCCCTGGCCAACGCCTCCCTCCTCGACGAGGCCACCGCCGCCGCCGAGGCCATGGCGATGTGCCACAACCTGGCGCGCGACCGCCGGGGCTTCTTCGTGGCCGAGGACTGCCACCCGCAGACGATCGCGGTGGTGCGCACGCGCGCGGCCTCCCTCGGCATCGAGGTGCAGAAGGGCCCCGTCGATTCCGTGGAGGCCTCCGCGCAGGGGCTGTTCGGCGTGCTCGTCCAGTACCCGACCACGGACGGCCGCGTCGAGGACTACGCCGCGCTCGCCCAGCGCGTGCACGCCGGCGGCGCCCTCTTCGTGGTCGCGGCCGACCTCCTCGCCCTCACCCTGCTGCGTCCGCCCGGCGAGTTCGGGGCCGACATCTGCGTCGGCTCCAGCCAGCGCTTCGGGGTGCCCATGGGGTACGGCGGGCCCCATGCCGCCTTCCTGTCCACGCGCGACGAGCACAAGCGGCAGATGCCGGGGCGGCTGGTGGGCGTCTCCAAGGACCGCCACGGGCATCCCGCCCTGCGCCTGGCCCTGCAGACGCGCGAGCAGCACATCCGGCGGGACAAGGCCACCAGCAACATCTGCACGGCCCAGGTGCTCCTGGCCGTGATGGCGAGCATGTACGCGGTCTACCACGGGCCCCGGGGCCTGGCCGCCATCGCGCGCCGCGTGCACCGCCTGGCCGTCCTCTTCGCGGCCGGCCTGCGGCGCCTGGGCCTGGATCCCGGGCGGGCGCCGTTCTTCGACACCGTGCGCGTGCGCGTGGGCGCCCGCGCGGGGGAGGTCGTGGCCGCGGCGCGGGCCCGGCGCCTCAACCTGCGCGACTACGGCGACGGGTCGCTGGGGGTGAGCCTGGACGAGACGGCTCTGGAGAGCGACCTGTGGGCGCTCTGGGACGCCTTCGCCCTCGGCCGCGACGTGGGCTTCACGATCGAGGAGCTGCTGGAGGGCGCGGTCGAGGAGTACACGGCTCCCCTCGTGCGCACGAGCCCGTTCCTGCTCCACGAGGTCTTCAACCGCCACCACTCCGAGCACGAGATGCTGCGGTACATCCAGCGCCTGGCCTCCCGCGACCTCTCGCTCACGACCTCGATGATCCCGCTCGGGTCGTGCACGATGAAGCTCAACGCGACCTCGGAGATGCTGCCCGTGACCTGGCGCGAGCTCTCCGAGATGCATCCCTTCGCGCCCGCCGAGCAGGCGCGCGGATACGCGGAGCTGTTCACCCAGCTCGAGGCCTGGCTGGCCGAGATCACCGGCTTCACGGCGGTTTCGCTCCAGCCCAACGCGGGCTCCCAGGGCGAGTACGCGGGCCTCCTGGTCATCCGCGCCTGGCACCTCTCGCGCGGGCAGACCGGCCGCGACGTCTGCCTCATCCCGGTCAGCGCGCACGGCACCAACCCGGCCAGCGCCGTCACCGCCGGGTTCAAGGTCGTGGTGGTGGCCTGCGACGAGAAGGGCAACATCGACGTCGAGGACCTGCGGCGGAAGGCGGCGGAGCACCGCGATCGCCTGGGCGCGCTCATGGTCACCTACCCGTCGACCTACGGCGTGTTCGAGGAGACGATCCGCGAGGTCTGCGCGATCGTCCACGAGCACGGCGGGCAGGTGTACATGGACGGTGCGAACATGAACGCGCAGGTCGGCCTCACGCGGCCCGCGGACATCGGGGCCGACGTCTGCCACCTCAACCTGCACAAGACCTTCTGCATCCCCCACGGCGGCGGCGGGCCCGGCATGGGCCCGATCGGCGTGGCCGCCCACCTGGCCCCCTTCCTGCCCGGCCACCCCGTGACCGGCCTGGGCACGCCGCAGACGGTGGGCGCGGTGGCGGCGGCGCCGTATGGCAGCCCCAGCATCCTCGTCATCTCCTGGGTCTACATCGCGCTCATGGGCGCGGCCGGCCTCAAGCGCGCGACGGAGGTCGCGATCCTGAACGCGAACTACATGGCCCGCCGGCTGGAGGACCACTTCCCGGTCGTGTTCACGGGCAAGAACGGCCGTGTGGCCCACGAGTTCATCGTGGACATGCGGCCCTTCAAGAAGACGGCGGACGTGGAGGTCGACGACATCGCCAAGCGGCTGATGGACTACGGGTTCCACGCCCCCACGATGTCGTTCCCGGTGGCGGGCGCGCTCATGATCGAGCCGACGGAGAGCGAGACCAGGGTGGAGCTGGACCGCTTCTGCGACGCCATGATCGCGATCCGGCAGGAGATGCGGGATGTGGAGGAAGGACGGGCGGATCGGCGGGACAATCCTCTGAAGAACGCGCCCCACACATGTCGGGATGTGACGGCAAACGTGTGGTCGCATCCGTATGGACGCGAACAGGCCGCGTTCCCGGCACCATGGCTGAGGAACCACAAGTTCTGGCCTGCTGTCGGGCGAATCGATAACACATACGGTGACCGCAATCTCGTTTGCAGTTGTCCATCCATGGAGACATACGAGTAACCGCGTCCACCCTGGCGCGCCCATCTGGCAATTTCGAACCTCAAAATTTGAACGTCATCCCCACTTCTACTCGCCGTGGGAGCGCCGCCTCGACCGGCTGACGGAACAAGGATGATCCCACTACGTTCCCGTAGCGTGTCGCGTTGAGCCGGTCGAGGGCGTTGGCGACCGTCGCGTAGAGCTGGACTCCGTAACGCTGCTCGTCGGGCCCGCCCCCGAGGTCCGGCGGCGCGTCGTCTCCTCCCAGCCGGATGGCGACCATCTGCGGCCCGCGCGGACCGGCCGTGCGCGGCCCCCCGAACCCGAAGTCCCAGGCCAGGCGGAGGCCCATGTCGATCGTCCAGGCCCCGCGCTCCGCGTTGCGATGCGCCCCCACGGGGCGATCGCTGGCCACCGTGTCGCCGTTGTCGTCGCGTCCCGTGATCGCGTCCCAGGGCGCGCCGGACTGGGCGAAGACCTGGCCGGACGTGCGGAGCCGTCCGGCGATCCGCCAGTGGAAGAACCCGAAGACGCGGTGCCGGATGTCGTCGCGCGCCGGTCCCCATTCCGCGGCCAGGTTCGACTCGTCCGCGGTCAGGGCGAGCGGACCGTCCGTGTCGCTCTGGCCGTAGTGCAGCATGTAGCCCACCATGGCCCCCGCGCGGCGGCCGGGTCCGCCCAGCATCGTGTCCGCGCGCAGGGTGTGCCCGCGCAGACGGCCCTCGCTCCTGACCTCGAACAGGCGTCCTCGGCCCTCCGGGAGGTTGCGCGCGCGCAGGGCGAAGGCGCCCTGCTCGTACGAGTACTCGAGGTTCAGGCGCGAGCCCGCGAAGAGCGAGCGCTCGAGGCCGAAGGAGAACCGCCACGCCTCCGGCTGCGCGAGGGTGGGAGCGAGCGCCCACCGGCGCGGCGTGGCCGCCCGGAGCGCGCCCGAGGAGAAGGGATCGGGCCAGCCGGGATCCTCGACGGACACGTCGTGGGTCCGTGAGCCGTCGCCGGCGCGGACCTGCGCGACGGTGTCCGCGTCGAGCCATTCGAAGAACCGTCCGCCCCCTGCGCGCACGGTC
Source organism: Vicinamibacteria bacterium (assembly GCA_041481445.1). Taxonomy (GTDB): domain Bacteria; phylum Acidobacteriota; class Vicinamibacteria; order Fen-336; family Fen-336; genus AA29. The sequence goes on along the minus strand of JBGPBV010000012.1, from coordinate 40,125 downwards.
AGGTTGGGCCGCAGGGCCCAGGTCAGGCCGACCCGAGGTGCCACGCGAAAGGCCCCCGCGATGAGCGTCTGCGCCTCGTAGCGGACGCCGGCATTGACGGCGAGCGCCTCCGTGGGCCGCCAGTCGTCCTGCGCGTACAGGCCGAGCCGGTGGAGGTCCACCTCCACGCGGGGATCGCCCGTGCGCTGTGCGAACAACTGCGGCCGGCCCGCCTCCCAGTCCGCCTGGCTGGCGAAGGTGTAGGTGCCGAGGGCGTTGCGCCTCTCGTCGCCGCGCAGGCGCCCGCCCTGGTACAGGAGGCCGGCGCGGACGGAGTTCCGGCGGCCGATGCCCCGCGAGAGGTCCTGGCCGAGCTCCAGGTCCCAGCTCGTGCGGCCTCCGTCGAGGGGCGCGCCCCCCGCGGAGAACGCGCCCAGCACGTCCACGGCGGGGCCGGAGGTGCGCGGCGTCCAGTCGATGCCCTCGCGCCGGAGCTGCAGCCGCGTGTCGGTGGCCCAGGCGCCGCGCGTCACGCCCATGTTCGAGAGGCGCAGCAGGTCCTCGACGCGATCGTCTGCGTAGGCCCGATCGGGCAGGGCGAGCCCTCCCGCGCCCAGCAGGTCGCGGTCGTAGGTGTTGTGCTGGACCTCCATCCGTGCCGTCTGCGTCCGGCCCCAGGCGTGCTCCAGCCGGCCCTGGAGGTCCAGCTTGGCCTGGGTCGGCCGCACGATCGGGGGCGCGCCCGGCACCAGCGCCGTCACCGCCACCGCGTCGGTGATCGCGCGCGACTGGAGCTGCAGCGCGAGCGACGTCTTCTCCTTCCGCAGCGGCCCGTCGAGGGTGAGGGAGAGGCGGTGCGCGCCCTGCGCCGATCCCGTGGAGGCCAGGGGCGGCTGCGAGGCCCAGGCCCCGCCACGGACGGAGCCTCCGGCCGCGGTGCGCCAGCCGCCGAGCCCGGGCCTGGTGACGATGTCGATCCCGGGATGGCCGCCCTCGTGGTACTCGGCGGCGAAGCGGTTGGTCTGGATCCGGATCTGGCGGATCTGGCTCTTGGGGGGCAGGCGGCCGCCGGTGAAGCCGTTGACGCGCAGCACGGCCCCGGGCCCCGCGCGCTGCCGCAGCGCGTTCTCCATCTCCTCGGGATCATCGGGGAGGGAGGCGATCTCCTCCGGCGTGAGGACCTCCGTGAACGACCGCTCGCGGGCCAGCGCGTCCGGCGAGGCGTCGCCCACCGTGACCTTCTCCTCGCGATGCACGAGGGCGAGGTGGACGGAGACCAGGCCTTCCACGTCGGGAGCGATCTCCGACTCCGCGGGCTCGAAGCCGCGTGCCTCCACATGCAACGTGCACGTAGAGGGATCGACCGCGCCCAGGCCGGCCAGCCCGCGGCCGTTCGTCTCGACCTGTCGCGGGCGCTCGCCCGGGCAGCGCACGACGGCGGCCGCCCGTGCGACGACGGCATCGCTCGGATCGAGCACGCGGAGGCGAAGGTCGCTCCTCACCGCGGCGAGGGCCGGCCCCGCCGCGCTCCAGGCCACGGCGACCGCAGTGGCGGCACCCAGCCGTCGGGTCCGCATCAGACCCTCTTGCGGAACTTGTCCGCGGTGAGCTTCGGGTCGTTGACGAGGAACCGGGACACCACGATCTCCTCGTAGGGCTTGCCGTCCAGCGTCTTCTGGAGCGAGTGGGGGAGGAGCACGCCCCCGACCTTCTTCCAGTCGGAAAGGAAGAGGGTGGCGTCGGCGGCGGGAGGCGGAGTGGGCACGGCCTCGGGGGAGGCGGGGGCGGGCCCGGCCCCGTGAGGCCCGCCGCCCATGGCCATGCGGCGCATCATCATCCGCGGCGGCGCCTCCCGGAACGTCAGCATGAGCGGCCGGTGGGTCTTCTGGTCGACGAAGAGCCGCGCGTCCAGCCCGCCCGGTCCCGTGACCTGCAGCACGTCGGCGCGGCCCTCGGGCGCCTCCGCCTCGCCCGTCCAGGCGTACTCCGTGCCGTCGTCGGCCGCGAGCAGCGCGACCAGGAACAGCGCGGACTCGCGGAGCACCCGGTCCTTCATGCGGGTCTGGGCGGCTCTGTCTCCGGGCGGCGCCGTGCGGATGACCACGTTCGGCGCGGACGCGACGGGCAGCGCGCCCGACCAGGCTTCGCCGCCGTCGAGGCCGGTGGCCAGGGGGATCCCGGGCAGGCCGGGAGCGGGCGAGAGCGTGTCCACGCGCAGGTAGTGGTCGGGGCGCAGCGCGTCGACGTGGACGGTGCCGGACGTGTCGGTCGGCTGGCCGTCCTCGCCCGGAAGGCGGCGGCGGACCTCGCCCTCGAGCGAGATCGCTCGTACGGCGGCCAGCGCCGGCTCGCCGCCCAGGGCCTGGCGCACCGCGGCCAGGACCTGGCGTGCCCGGGCGGGATCGGCAGGCGCCGCCGCCGGCGATTGTGCGCCGACCGCACCGGGGGCGGCGGAGGCGGCGACGGCGGATGCGGCGATGAGCCAGGCGGCGGCGGTCTCACGGCGGTTTCGGGCGAACAAGAGGCACCTCCTCGTGCCCACCGAATATCGGCCGGCGCCGCCGGAGGTGGTGAGGCGGCGGTAAAGGTGTTGTAAGGAGACGGTAAAAGTCGGGCGGGGGCAGGCTCGGCGGGCGCGGCTCGTTGCTACACTGGCCGCCCACGATGCCGATGCGCCGCCTCCTCCGCGATCCTCTTCCCGTGCTCGCCGCGCTGATCGGGGCGCTGCTGCTCGGCCTCGCGCTCCTCCAGCACCGGTGGCTCTCGGAGGTGAGCGTGGCCGAGCGCGCGCGCATGAAGGCGAGCGCGGCGGAGCGCGCGGAGGCGTTCGCGCGCGACCTCGACCGCGAGGTCACCCGCGCGTTCCTGATGCTGGGCCTCGACGCGGAGGCGGTGAGCCGCCGCGATTTCGCGTCGTACCCCGCGGCCTTCGCGGCCTGGAAGGCGCGCGCGACCTATCCCGACCTGGTGGCCGACGTGTGGGTGGTGGACGGGGAGAGGACCGACCCCCGCGCGCACGTCCTGCGCTTCGATCCCGAGAAGGGCGCCTTCGCGGAGAGGGAGCCGCCCGCCCTTCTCGTCCCCCTCCTGAGGCAGCTCACCCCGGACACGATGGGCGGGCGAGCGGCCGCGCCTTCGTCCCTCGACTCCGTGGACGGATCCGTGCCCGCGCTCCTCATCCCGGCCCCGCACCGCGCGCTCGCTCCCGATCCCTCCCCCGGGGTGCGGAAGGACCAGCTCTTCGTCATCCGCCCGGACGCGGAGCCCGCCACCTGGACGGTGGTCCGCCTCGACCGCCAGGCCCTCGCTCGGCACATCCTTCCCGATCTCGCCCGGCGGCACCTGGCCACGCCGGAGGGGCTCGAGTACCACGTGGCCGTGCTCGGGCCCGGCGCCGCCCCCGGGGGGCCGGGCGTGGTCTGGCGGAGCGATCCGGCCGCGCCCTCCACCGACGCCGGCGCCGACGCGTCCGCGCACGCGCTCACGGTGAGGTTCGACGACATCGACGCCGCGATCCTGTCCAAGCTGGTGCCCGACCCCGCGGCGGCCCCGGCCGTGCCCGCGCACGCGGCGGCGCGCCGCGTGTTCTCGTTCCGGATCGCCTCCGGCGCCCACGGCCCCGCCGCCTTTCGCTCGCCCTGGACGGTCGCGCTGTTCCACCGCGCCGGCTCGGTGGACGCGGCCGTGGCCGCCACCCAGCGCCGCAGCGCGGCGGTGGCGGGGGGAGTGCTCCTGCTCCTCGCCTTCAGCGCCGCCCTCGTCATCGCCTCCGCGCGGCGCGAGCGGCGCCTGGCCGCGCGCCAGCTCGAGTTCGTGGCCGCGGTCAGCCACGAGCTGCGCACGCCGCTGACGGTGATCCGCGCGGCGGCAGAGAACCTCCGCGACGGCGTGGTGGTGGAGCCCGCGCGCGTGCGCGAGTACGGGGCGGTGCTGCGCGAGGAGGGCCGCCGGCTGACCGACATGGTCGAGCAGGTGCTCGCCTTCGCGGGGGCGGACGCCTCATCCGACCGCCGCCAGCGCGTCGACGTGGAACGGCTCATCGGGGCGGCGGTGGCCGATGCCGGCCTGGCCGCGGCGGGGCTGGAGGTGCGAGTGGAGGTCGAGCCGGGCCTGCGCGTGGCCGGCGACGAGGCCATGCTGGCCGCCGCCCTGCGCAACCTCCTGGTCAACCTGCGGAAGTACGCGGGGGAGGGAGGCTTCGCGGGGGTGTGCGCGCGCGCGCGGGGGCACTCGGTCGAGATCGTGGTCGAGGACCGCGGCCCCGGCATCCCGCCGGACGAGCGGGCGCGCGTGTTCGAGCCGTTCTTCCGGGGGCGGGGCGCCGCGGACTCGCAGGCCCCCGGCAGCGGCATCGGCCTGGCCCTGGTGCGCCGGATCGCGGAGGCGCACGGCGGCGCCGTCGAGGTGCGGGCCCTGGCCCGGGGCGTGGCCTTCGTCCTCCACCTCCCCGCGGTGGTGCCGGAGCCGGACCCGGAGAGGGCGCCCGCGCGCGAGGAGGCGGGATGAAGCCGCGGCTGCTGCTCGTCGAGGACGAGCCGGGCGTGGTGCTGGCTCTCACCGATCGCCTGCAGGCCGGCGGCTACGACGTCTGCGTCGCGCGGGACGGGGAGGCTGGCCTGCTGCGCGCGTCGGCGGAGCCCTTCGACCTCGTGCTCCTCGACGCCATGCTGCCGCGGCGCAACGGCTTCGACGTCCTGCGCGAGCTGCGTGCGCGGGGGATCGCCACCCCGGTGGTGATGCTGACCGCGCGCGGCCAGGTCACGGACAAGGTCCTCGGCTTGAAGCTGGGCGCGGACGACTACGTGACCAAGCCCTTCGACAACGCGGAGCTGCTCGCGCGCATCGAGGCCCGCTTGCGGCCGTCCGCTTCGCCGGCGGCGGTACCGGTGGTCCGCGCGCCCCTGTCCGTCCGCGACCTCACCATCGACGTGCGGGCGGCGGCGGTGCGCAAGGGGGGCCGGCCGGTGGACCTCTCGCCCCGCGAGTTCCACCTCCTGCGCTACTTCGTGGACCACCGCGGGGCGACCCTCTCGCGCTCGGAGCTCCTCCAGCACGTCTGGGGCTACGACGCCGACGTGTCCACGCGCACGGTGGACGTGCACGTGGCCTCCCTCCGGCGCAAGGTGGAGGACGACCCGCGCCACCCCACCCTCATCACCACCGTCCACGGCATGGGGTACCGGCTGGAGGGGTGACCGGCGCCTCAGGCCCGGATCGTCTCGCCGACGCCCGCTTCCAGGGCGGCGGCCACCACCAGGTCGGCCACCGCCGCGTCCTGCACGCCCACGCCGGTGAGGTCGGCGACGGTGATCTCGTGGCCGGATGTGCGGCCGGGCTTCAGTCCGGCCGCCAGCTCACCCAGCTCGCCGTGAATGCGATCGACGGTGAGCAGGCCTTCGGCCACCGCGTGATGGATCTCCCCCAGGCGCAGGCACTGGTCGAGCCGGTCGGCCACGACCTTGTCCGCCCCCGCCAGCACCGCCCCCTCCAGCTCGCGCTTGTCCGGACCGTCCGCGCCCATGGCCGTGACGTGGGTTCCCGGCCGGATCCACTCCGCGCGCACGATCGGCTGGCGCGACGGCGTGGTCGTGACGACGATGTCGCTGCCTTCGACGGCTTCCTGCGCGGTTGCCACGGGGGTCAGGGCCACCCCGAATCGTTCCTCCATCTCCCGCACGTACGCGGCCACCGACGGCGTCGACCGGCCGTACACCACCACGCGCCGCGGCCGGCGGACGCCGAGGAGCGCCTCGAGCTGGTAGCGGGCCTGGCTGCCGGAGCCGATGATCCCGATCGTGGCCGCGTCCTCGCGCGCGAGCAGGTCCGCGGCCAGCGCGCCCGCCGCGCCCGTGCGCAGCTCGGTGAGATAGCCGTTGTCGAGGAGGAGGGCCGTCGGGAATCCGGTGGTGGCGTCGAAGACGAGGACGAGCCCGCTCGTCACCGGCAGCCCGCGCGCGGCGTTGTCGTAGAAGCCGGTCGCCTCCTTGATCGAGTAGAACGGCGAGCCGTGGAGGTGCGCGCCCTTGACGTGCACCTCGCCCCGGTGGGCGGGCACGTCGAGGCCGATCACGCCCGGCAGCGTGGCCTGGCCGCGCGCCAGCTTCACGAACGCCTCGCGCACGGCGCCGAGGGCCGCCGCCGGCGAGACGAGCCGGCGGACCTCGCTCTCCCTCAGCACGAGGATCTCCACCGGCGCGCGCGCCTCCCTCAGAACCCCGGCGCGGGGCCGAGGGAGGCGAGGACGCGGCCGATCCTGTCCAGGCCTCCCTTCAGGTCGTGCCGCTCGTTCCCGAGGCCGATGCGCAGGAACCCGTCCATCCCGAACTGGTCCCCCGGGACGACGAGCACGCTCTGCTCGTCCCGCAGGCGCTCGATCAAGCGCGTCGAGCCGATGGGCCACGAGTAGCGCGGGTATCCGATGGCGCCCGCGCGCGGCGGCACCAGGCGGAAGCCGTCGCCGTGGGCCCGCAACCATTGGAGGAGGACGGGGAGGTTTCCGTTGACGATCCCGCGCGTGCGGGCGAGGATCCCCGGCCGCTTCTCGGGGCCGAGCGCCTTGCGGGCCAGGAAGTCCGAGAGGGCGCCGGGGGAGATGGTCAAGTAGTCCTTGCGCGCCCACAGCTCGGCGATCGTGGGCGCGGGGCCGACCACCCACCCGATCCGCAGCCCGGGCAGCCCGTAGGCCTTGCTCAGGCCGCCCGCGACCAGGGCGCGGTCGTAGCGGCCCCACAAGCTGGCCGTCTCGTGGCCGTCCAACTCGGCCCCGCGGTAGACCTCGTCGGAGAGGATCCAGGCCCCGTGGCGCTGGGCCGCATCCACCAGCCCGCGCATCGCGTCTTCGCCCAGGATCGAGCCCGTCGGGTTGTTGGGGTTGCAGACGGCGATGAGCCGCGTGCGGGAGGTGACCAGCCCCGCGAGCTCGTCCACGTCGGGGGCCCAGCCCCGCTCCTCGCGCAGCCGCCAGGGCACGATCGTGGCCCCCTGGCCGCGCACGACGCCCCAGATCTGCATGTAGTTCGGGAGCATCATCACGACCTCGTCGCCCGGCTCGACCAGGCGCCAGATCGCGATGTAGTTCGCCTCCGCCGTCCCGTTGCCCACCACCACGTTGTCCGCCGTCGCTCCCGGGTAGAGGGCGGCCACGGCCTCGCGCAGGGCGGGGGAGCCGTTGCTCTGGACGTAGACCAGGCGCTGGCGGAGCAGATCGCCGCGCTCGTCCGGGTCCAGCAGCTCCTCGAGCGACATCGGGTGGACGCCGCTCTCCGACAGGTTGTGGGACACGCGGTTCTCCCACACCGACTGGAGCCGCTCCATCTCGAAGGTCTCGAGTTTCATGTCTCCGAGAGCTTACCGCAACCCTGGCGCGGCTCCCGAGCGCACGTCGGCCGCGGCGGGCAGGGAGGCCTCCGTCCATCCGCCACCGAGCGCCTTGATCAGGCCGACGCTGGTGGTCATTCGCCGCACGAGGAGCTGCACGGACGCGCGGTGGTTGTTCAGGGCGGCCGCTTCCGCCGTCACCACCTCCAGGTAGGTGGTGATGCCGCCCTGGTAGCGGTTGCGTGCGATGCCGGCCAGCCGGTCGGCGGCGGCGACGGCCACTGCCTGCTGGTCCGCCTCCACGCCCAGGATCCTCTGGCCGGCCAGCCCGTCCTCGACCTCCTGGAAGGCGCCGAGCGCGCTCTGCCGGTACTCGGCCACCGCCGCGTCGTAGGCGGCCCGGGCCTGCTCCAGGGAGGCGCGCCGGCGGCCGCCGTCGAAGAGGGTCTGCACCAGGGACGGACCGATCGACCAGATGCGGCTGGGGGCCGAGAACAGGTTGGACAGGCTGGTGCCCTGGAAGCCGGCGGAGGCGGCCAGGAGCAGGCGCGGGAAGAAGCCGGCGGTGGCCACCCCCACGCGCGCGTTGACCGCGGCCACGCGGCGCTCGGCGGCCGCGATGTCGGGCCGCCGCTCGAGCAGCTCCGAAGGCAGCATCGCGGGCGGCGGAGGCGGAGTCGCCTGGAGAGGCATGACCGGGATGGTCACGAGGGCGGGTGGACGTCCCGTGAGCACCGCGATCGCGTGCTCGAGCTGGGCCCGCGTGACCAGGAGGTCGGTGGCGTCCACGCGCGTGGTCTCGAGCAGGGTCTCCGCCTGGGCCACGTCCACCCCGGAGACGATGCCCTGCTCGTGCCGGCGCCGGGTGAGCTCCAGGGCCTTGGCGTAGCTCTCCACGGAGTCGTCCAGGAGCCGCTTCTGCGCGTCCACGCCCCGGAGGATGAACCAGTCCGTGGCCAGCTCCGCATGCAGGCTCAGGCGCGCCGACTCCAGGTCGGCCGCGCTGGCCTGGGCGTCGGCCACGCTGGCCTCGACGTTGCGGCGGATGCGCCCGAAGACGTCCGCCTCCCAGGCGAGATCGAAGGGCACGGCGAACGTCGTGACGTGCCCGGACGTGCCGCCGTCGGTGCCCGTGCGCGGGGGGCCCTTGGCGACGGTCACGCCGGCGCCGCCGGTCAACGTCGGAAAGTAGTCCGCGCGCGCGCCTCGCGCCAGCGCGCGTGCCACCCGGTAGTTCGCCTCCGCGATGGCGACCTCCTGGTTGGCGACGTCCACTTGCGCCTCCAGGGCGCTCAGCTCCGGATCGCCGAAGGCCTCCCACCATGGCCCGCGCGGCGCCGCGTCCCGGGGCTCCGCGCTCTTCCAGTCCTCGGGCCGCTGGCCGGGCGGCGGCGCTTCCTTGAAGGTGGGCGGGACGGGCGCGGACGGACGCGCGTACTTCGGGCCCACGGCGCAGCCGGCGACGACCAGCGTCACCGCCGTCATCGCGGCCCGGGCGGCCGCCTGTCCGCTCGGGGGCGCGTGCCTCATGCCGGGCCCGGCGCGTGCGTGGCCGCCGGCCGCCGTCGCCTTTGGCGAAGGCCGGCCCAGCGCAGCCGGAACCGGTCGAGGTAGAGGTACACGACCGGGGTCGTGAACAGCGTGAGCATCTGGCTGAAGAGGAGGCCGCCCACGATGGCGATGCCGAGGGGCCGCCTCAGCTCGGAGCCGGTGCCGACGCCGAGGGCCAGGGGCAGCCCGCCCAGCAGGGCGGCCATGGTCGTCATCGTGATCGGGCGGAAGCGCAACAGGCAGGCCTGGAAGATCGCCTCCTCCGGCGACTTGCCCTCCCGGCGCTCCGCCTCGATCGCGAAGTCGATCATCAGGATCGCGTTCTTCTTGACGATGCCTATGAGCAGGATGATCCCGATGAGCGCCATCACGGACAGCTCGTTGTGGGTGAGGAGCAAAGCGAGGAGCGCGCCCACTCCCGCCGAGGGCAGGGTGGAGAGGATCGTCACCGGGTGGATGAGGCTCTCGTAGAGCACGCCCAGGACGATGTAGACGGTCAGCAGGGCGGCCGCGATGAGGATGGGCTCGCCCGCCAGCGACTCCTGGAAGGCCTGGGCGGTGCCGGAGAAGCTGCCGCGGATGCTGGCGGGCAGCCGCATCCCGGTCTCCGCCCCCCGGATGGCGTCGACGGCCTGGCCGAGGGCGACGCCCGGAGGCAGGTTGAACGAGATGGTGACGGACGGGAACTGCCCCGAGTGGTTGACGGTCAGGGGCGCGGTCGACGTCTCGTAGCGCGTGAAGGCGGACAGGGGCACCAGCTTGCCGTCGGCCGTCTTCACGTAGACCGAGCGCAGGCCGCTCGGGTTCTGCCAGAACACGGGATCGACCTCCAGCACGACGTGGTACTGGTTGAGCGACGTGTACATGGTCGAGACCGGGCGCTGGCCGAAGGCGTCGTACAGCGTGGCATCGACGGCCTGGGGGGTGATGCCCAGGCGCGAGGCGGTCGCGCGGTCGATCACCAGCGAGGCCTGCAGGCCCTTGTCCTGCTGGTCGGAGTTGACGTCGGTCAGCTCGTGGATCTGCCGGAACGCGCGCAGGATGCGCGGGGCCCAGGAGAAGAGCTCCTTGGAGTCGTCCGCCTGCAGGGTGTACTGGAACTGCGCGCCCCCCATGCGCCCGCCCACGCGCACGTCCTGCACCGGGGACAGGAAGAGCGACGCGCCGGGGACGTGCGCGAGCTGGCCGCGCAGACGGGCGATGACCTGGTCGGCGGAGACGTCGCGCTGGCCGGACGGCTTGAGGGCCACGAACATGCGGCCGGAGCTCGCGCTCCCGCCCAGGAAGCCGGTCGCGCTCTCCACCGCCGGGTCGGCCATGACGGTGTTGACGAAGATGGACAGCTTCTTCTGCATGGCCTGGAAGGACGTGTCCTGGTCGGCCTGGATGGAGCCGTTGAGGCGCCCGGTGTCCTGCTGGGGGAAGAAGCCCTTGGGGACGGCGGCGTAGAGGAACACGGTGGCGGCCATGGTGGCCAGCGTGACCACCAGCGTCACCGGCTGGCGCCGCAGCACCCAGCGCAGGGCGCGCTCGTAGACGTGGAGCACCCGGTTGAACATCCTCTCGCTGGCGCGGAAGACCCGCCCATGCTCGCCCTCCTCCTGCCGGGCCTTCAGCAGCCGCGCACACATCATGGGCGTGGTGGTGAGGGACACGGCCAGGGAGACCGCGATGGCCACGGACAGCGTCACCGCGAACTCCCGGAAGAGGCGTCCCACGATCCCGCCCATCAGCAGGATGGGGATGAACACCGCGACCAGGGAGATGCTGATCGACGTCACCGTGAAGCCGATCTCCTGGGCCCCGAGGAGGGCGGCCTCGAAGGGCCGCATACCCTGCTCGAGATGGCGGGTGACGTTCTCCACCACCACGATCGCGTCGTCCACCACGAAACCGGTGGCCACGGTCAGGGCCATGAGCGACAGGTTGTCCAGGCTGTACCCGAGCAGGTACATCACGGCGAACGTGCCGATCAGGGACACCGGCACCGCCACCGCCGGGATCAGGGTGGAGCGCACGCTGCGCAGGAAGGCGAACACGACCAGGATCACGAGCAGGATCGAGATGACGAGCGTGATCTGCACGTCGCGCACGGAGGCGCGGATGGTCCGGGTGGCGTCGATGACGACGGAGAGCTTCACGGTGGGAGGGATGGAGGCCTGGAACTGGGGGAGGAGGGCGCGGACGCCGTCCACGGTCTGGATGATGTTCGCCCCGGGTTGGCGGAAGATGATGATGATGATCGCGGGCTTGCCGTTGGAGAGCCCGCCCGAGCGGATGTCCTCCACGGAATCGGTCACGCGCGCCACGTCGCCCAGGCGCAGGGCGGCGCCGTCCTGGTAGCGGATGACCAGGGGCACGTAGTCGGCCGCCTTCAGGAGCTGGTCGCTGGTCGTGACCGACCACGTGCGCTCGTCGTCCGCCACCGAGCCCTTGGGCCGGTTGGCGTTGGCGGCGGCCAGGACCGTACGCACGTCCTCCATCGAGAGGCCGGCGTGGTTGAGGGCCATGGGGTTCACGTCCACCCGTACCGCGGGGAGCGCCCCGCCCCCCACGTTCACCTGTCCGACCCCCGGGAGCTGGGCCAGCCGCTGCTGGAGGATCGAGGAGGCGATGTCGTACATGCGCGCCCGCTCCACGACCTCGGAGGTGAGGGAGAGGAGCATGATGGGCGCGTCCGAGGGGTTCGACTTCCGGTAGGAGGGGTTGTTGGGGAGGTTGGCGGGAAGCTGGCCCCGCGCGGCGTTGATCGCCGCCTGCACGTCGCGGGCGGCGGCGTCGATGTTCCGGTTCAGGTCGAACTGGAGGGTGATGTTCGTGTTGCCGAGGCCGCTGGTGGAGGTCATCTCCGTGACCCCGGCGATCCGTCCGAACTGGCGCTCCAGCGGCGTGGCCACCGAGGAGGCCATGGTCTCCGGGCTCGCCCCCGGCAAGCCGCCGCTCACGTTGATCGTGGGGAACTCGACCTGGGGCAGGGGCGAGACGGGCAGGAGCGTGTAGGCGATCATGCCCGCCAGCGCGATGGCCACCGTGAGCAGGGTGGTGGCGATCGGCCGGTGGATGAACGGGGTGGAGATGTTCACAGCCAACGATCCGCGATGGTGGCCGCCGGCGGCACGCTCTCCGCCGGACGCACGCTCCGCGCCGCCGCCCGGGTCCGGCCGCGGGCCAGGCGCCGGGCGAGGCGGTCGAAGGCGAGGTAGATGACGGGGGTGGTGTAGAGGGTGAGCATCTGGCTGAAGATCAGCCCGCCCACGATCGCGATCCCGAGTGGACGCCGCAGCTCGGACCCGATGCCGGAGCCCAGGGCGAGGGGGACGCCCGCGAACAGGGCCGCCATCGTCGTCATCAGGATGGGCCGGAAGCGGAGCTGGGCGGCCTGGAAGATGGCCTCCTCCGGCGGCTTGCCCTCCTTGCGCTCGGCGTCGAGGGCGAAGTCGATCATCATGATCGCGTTCTTCTCGACGATCCCGATGAGCAGGATGATCCCGATGAGCGCGATCACCGAGAAATCGGTCTGGCACAGCATCAGGGACAGGAGCGCGCCCACTCCCGCCGACGGCAGCGTGGACAGGATCGTGACGGGGTGGATGTAGCTCTCGTAGAGGATGCCGAGCAGGATGTACACCGTGATCACGGCGGCCAGGATGAGGAGCGGCTGGTTGGTCAGGGAGGCCTGGAAGGCGCGCGCCGTGCCCTGGAACTCGGCCTGGATGCTGGCGGGCAGGCCGATGTCGGCGATGACCTCGTCGATGGCGCGCACGGCCTGGCCGAGCGACGCGCCGGGGGCGAGGTTGAAGGACACCGTGGACACCGGGAACTGGCCCTGGTGGTTCACGACCAGGGGTGCGTTCTGGAGGCGCACGGTGCTGAAGGCGCGAAGGGGAATGGTTCCGCCCTCCGCCGAGCGCAGGTAGACGTCCTCCAGGTTCTCGGGCGTCTTCTGGAAGCCGGGGGCGACCTCCAGCACCACGCGGTACTGGTTGAGCTGGGTGAACATCGTCGAGATCTGCCGCTGCCCGAAGGAGTCGTAGAGGGCGTCGTCGAGCATCTGGGGAGTGATACCGAGGCGGGAGGCGGTGGCGCGGTCGAGGTCGATGTGGGCCTGCAGGCCCGCGTTCTGCTGGTCGCTGGCCACGTCGCGCAGCTCGGGCAGGGCCTGCAGGCGGGCCACGAGCTTGGGCACCCATTCCCCCAGCTCACGCGCGTCCGGGTCCTCCAGGCTGTACTGGTACTGCGTGCGGCTCACGCGGTCCTCGACGGTGAGGTCCTGCACCGGCTGGAGGAACAGGGTGATCCCCTGCACCTTGGCGAGGTCGGGCTGGAGGCGCCGGATGACGTCGATGGCGCCGGCGTGGCGCTCCTCCAGCGGCTTCAGGTTGATCTGGATCCGCCCGCTGTTCATCGTGGTGTTGGTGCCGTCGATCCCGATGAAGGAGGACAGGCTCTCCACCGAGGGGTCCTCGAGGATCACGCGGGCCAGGGCCTGCTGCTTCTCGGCCATGGCCGGGAAGGAGATGGACTGGGTGGCCTCCGAGATCCCCAGGATCACGCCGGTGTCCTGCACGGGGAAGAAGCCCTTGGGGATCACGATGTAGAGGAGGACGGTGGCCACGAGGGTGGCCGCGGCCACGACCAGCGTGGCCGGCTGGTGCTCGAGCACCCAGGCCAGGGTGCGCGTGTAGAAGGCGATCACGCGCTCGAAGCCGCGCTCGGAGGCGCGATAGAGGCGGCCCTGCTCCGCGGGCGGGCGGTGGTGCAGGAGGCGCGCGCACATCATCGGAGTCAGGGTCAGCGACACCACCGCGGACACGAGGATGGTCACGGACAGCGTGATCGCGAACTCGCGGAAGAGCCGGCCCACCACGTCGCCCATGAAGAGGAGCGGGATGAGGACGGCGATGAGGGAGACGGTCAGGGACAGGATCGTGAAGCCGATCTGCTCCGCCCCCTTGAGCGCGGCCGCCCGCGGCGGCTCGCCCTCCTCGATGTAACGGGTGATGTTCTCGATCATCACGATGGCGTCGTCCACCACGAAGCCGGTGGCGATGGTCAGGGCCATCAGGGTCAGGTTGTTCAGCGAGTAGCCGAGCAGGTACATCACCCCGAAGGTGCCGAGGAGGCTGAGGGGCACGGCCACGCTCGGGATCACGGTGGCGGCCAGCGTGCGCAGGAACAGGAAGATGACCATCACGACCAGGGCGATGGTGAGCAGCAGCTCGAACTCCACGTCCTGCACGGAGGCGCGGATGGTCGTGGTGCGGTCGGTCAGGATGGCGACCTTGACCGAGGCGGGCAGGGAGGCGCGAAGCTGGGGCAGGAGGGCCTTGATGCGGTCCACCACCGCGATGATGTTGGCCCCGGGCTGGCGCTGGATGTTCATGATGACGGCCGGCGTCTTGTTCATCCAGGCCGCCTGCTTGAGGTTCTCGGCGCTGTCCACCACGTTCGCCACGTCGGAGAGCCGGACGGGCGCGTTGTTGCGGTAGGCGATCACGAGCGGCCGGTACTGCTCGCTGGAGAGGAGCTGGTCGTTGGCGGCGATCGCGTACAGCTCGCGCGGGCCGTCGAAGCTGCCCTTGGCCTGGTTCACGTTGGCCTGGGCGATGGCCGCGCGCACGTCCTCGACGGTGAGGCCGTAGGAGGACAGGGCGGTCGGGTTCACCTGCACGCGCACCGCCGGCTTCTGCCCGCCGCTGATGCTCACGAGGCCCACGCCGGGGAGCTGCGAGATCTTCTGGGCGAAGCGCGTGTCCGCGAAGTCCTCGACCTTGGCCAGGGGCAGGGTGTCGGAGGTGAGGGCCAGGGTCAGGATGGGCGCGTCCGCGGGGTTGGTCTTGCTGTAGATGGGCGGGTTGGGCAGGTCGCGCGGGAGGTAGGTGCCGGAGGCGTTGATGGCCGCCTGCACCTCCTGCTCCGCGATGTCGATGTTGAGCTCGAGGGTGAACTGCAGGGTGATGACCGAGCTGCCGTCCGAGCTCGTGGACGTCATCTGGTTGAGGCCGGGGAGCTGGCCGAACTGGCGCTCGAGGGGCGCCGTCACCGCCGAGGCCATCACGTCCGGGCTCGCGCCCGGGTAGAACGTCGTGACCTGGATGGTCGGGTAGTCCACCTGGGGCAGGGCGGAGACGGGGAGCAGCTTGAACCCGAGCACTCCCGCGATCAGGAGCCCCGCCATCAAGAGCGACGTCGCGACCGGCCGCAGGATGAAGGGCCGGGACGGGCTCACGGCACGGGCCTCCGGGCGCCTCCACCTCCCGCTCCACCCGCCCCACCCGCTCCACCCGTGGTCACCTTCGCCCCCGGCTGGAGGTTGTCGACGCCGTCCGTCACCACGGGCTCGCCCGGCGCGACGCCGGAGCGGACCGCGGTCTCTTCTCCCTCCGTGTGCTGCACCTCCACCGTGCGCATGTCGGCGGTGGAGTCCGGCTTCACCACCCAGACGTAGGTCCCCTGCGGGCTGCGCTGCAGGGCGGCGGTCGGGATCATCACGGTGCCGTGCAAGGTGTCGACGAGGAGGCGCGCGTTGACGAACTGGTTGGAGAAGAGGGTGGCCCCCTCGTTGGGGAAGAGGGCCTTCAGGCGCATGGTGCCCGTCGTCTCGTCGATCTGGTTGTCCACGGCCTCGAGCGTTCCCTGCGCGAGGAGGTTCTTCCGGTCGCGGTCCCAGGCCTCGACGCGCAGCCGGGGGCCGTGCGTCATCCCCGCCATCACCGGCGGGAGCTGGTCGGCCGGGATCGTGAACACGACCCCGATGGGCTGGATCTGCGTGATCACCACGAGCCCATTCGGATCCGAGGCGTGCACCATGTTGCCGGGATCGACGATGCGCAGGCCCACGCGGCCGGTGATGGGGGCGGTGATGCGGCTGTAGGTCAGGTTGAGGCGCGCGCTCGCCACCTGGGCCTGGTCCGTCTTGATGGTGCCCTCGAGCTGGTTGACGGTGGCCGCCTGCGTGTCGAGCTGCTGGCGGGGGACGGCGTCCTCCGCCATCAGCGCCTCGTAGCGCTTGAGGTCCAGGCGGGCGTTCTGGAGCGCGGCCTCGTCGCGGGCGAGCTGCCCTTCGGCCTGCTGGGCCTGGACCTCGAACGGCCGCGGGTCGATCTGCGCGAGCAGGTCGCCCTGCCGGACGAGCTGCCCCTCCTGGTAGGAGACGCGCACGAGCTGGCCGTCCACGCGGCTGCGCACGGTCACGGTGTTGATGGCGGTCACGGTACCGAGACCGTCGAGGTACACCGGCATGTCGCCGGTATGCGCGGCGGCGGCCACCACCGCGAACGTGCGCCCGGCCCCGCGGTCGCGGCCCGGCTTGGCCCCCCGCCCGCGCAGGAGCAGGACGACCGGGATGAGGAGGAGAAGGGCGGCGCCCGCGATCAGGAGGCTTCGACGCCACCGGCGCGGCTGCGGCCCGGGCTCGCCGCCTTCGTCGTCGGATCGATCCGCGGCCGCGGTGGACGGGACGACCGGTGTCTCGACTGCCATTCGCGTCTTGCGCTCCGATTCCCGCCCCGGAGGCATCTTAGCCCGCGCCTCGACAGCGGGGCAGGCGCGACGGAATGCTTTACGTCGTCTTTACGAGCGGCGCCGCTCAGTCCGTGCCGGTGGCAAGGGCGTCGCCGGAGGCGCTCTCGGGCCGGAACTGCAGCTCCTCGGCCAGGGCCTCCCGGTACTGGCCCTCGTCGATCGCGTCGACCGAGCGCAGCTTCGCCAGCAGGTTCGACACGAGCTGCTCCATCCCCGGGCCCAGGTGGCCGGTCACGTGCGCCTGGTGGTAACGCACGGGGCTCGGGATGAGGCACACGAGGAAGGCCATCTCCTTCGGGCTCAGGTCCGCCGGCGCCTTGCCGAAGTAGTGGCGGGCGGCGGGCACGAGCCCGAAGAGGCTCGGCCCCCATTCGATCACGTTGACGTAGATCTCGAGGAGGCGCCACTTGGGGACCGCCGCATCCACGAGGAGGGCCAGGGCCGCCTCCTCCAGCTTGCGGCCGTAGCTCTTGTCCCTCGAGAGGAACAGGTTCTTGACGAGCTGCTGGGTGATGGTGGAGGCGCCGCGGGCGGGGGTGCCGCGCTCGACGTTCGCGGCCCAGGCCACCGGGATCTCCGCCACGTCGACGCCGGGATGCCCGTAGAAACCCGCGTCCTCCGAGATGAGCAGCGCGCGCAGGAACAGCG
This sequence comes from Vicinamibacteria bacterium, assembly GCA_041481445.1. Taxonomy (GTDB): domain Bacteria; phylum Acidobacteriota; class Vicinamibacteria; order Fen-336; family Fen-336; genus AA29. The sequence goes on along the minus strand of JBGPBV010000012.1, from coordinate 23,106 downwards.
GCGGCACCCGGCCCAGGGGGATGAAGTCGGCCGCTCCCTCCCGCACGTCCAGGGTCACGCCCTCCGCGTCGGGCGGCCGGAAGCGGAAGGGCCGCCGCAGGAACTCGAGCTTCTCCGCGACCTGCGGCGTGGAGTCGAAGCGCAGGTGGGGGACGATGCGCAGGAAGGCGGGGTGGGCGAGCGGACCCTCCACGGTGACGTCGAAGGAGGCGGTGCCCAGCCGGTCGGTGGGCGCCACCGGCAGCGCGGGCGGCAGCTCGAGCGCCGCCGTCTGGAAGGCCGCCCCGAGGTCGGTGCGCGCGGACACGACGAGAGCGACCAGGCGGTCACCGGCTCCGTCGAGATGGCCGTGCCCCTCGAGCTCCAGGCCGCCCACGCGCGCGGCCAGGCGGTGCACTTCCACGGACTCGCCGTCGCGCGCGCCGGCCCAGGCCAGGGACACCGCGGTGGGCGTGCCGTAGTCCCCGCTCCCGAGGCCGAGCTCGCGTGGAAACGCGAACCGGACCGCCCGCGCGGAGAGCGCGCCGTCGGTGGCGAGACGGCCCGGAACCTGCGAGAGCGTGAGACGTCCCGTCCAGACCCCCAGGGCGGCCAGGGGCTCCGCCGACCACCGCACGCGCGCGCCCGACAGGTCGAAGTCGTCGAGCGCGACCGACGTCTCGCGGGCGGACTCCTCCTTCCGGACGCGCGCGTCGAGCGTGCCCCCGGACGGCCGCTGGCGGACCTGGATGCGCTCCTGTCCCGCCCCGCGCTCCCAGGCCACCACGTCGAGGTCCGCCGACGGCCACTCCACGACGAGCCCGCCCCGCTCCAGGCGCACGCCGCGCAGCGACACCCGACGGACGTGCGCCCGCGGGTCGTCGCCGCCGTGGAGGCTCCAGCCGATCCCGGCCTCCTCGATGGTCAGCCGCTCACCGCCCTTGGGCGCGAGCGCGAGGTGCCCCAGGCGCAGGGGCGCCGTCCACGAGAACCACACCGTCTCCACGGAGAGGCCCAGGGGCGCGCCCTGGGCGCGCACCATTGCGGTGACACGCCGCTCGATCGCGCGGGCCGCGCAGTAGGCCCCGAGAGCGGCCCCTCCCGCGAGCACGAGGACGGCCGCGGCGGCGGCCCGGCGCAGGCGCATCCCCGGATGGTACCGCGAGGACGGCGGCCCGGCGGGGCCTCAGGCGGCGTCTTCGCGCGCCAGGGCCCCTCGCCCGCTGGCGGCCAGCCCGAGGATCATCACCGCCACCAGGGCATAGGCCGCCGCCCAGTGATAGGGCGCGCTCGAGCTCCCGAGGACCGAGCTCCAGGGCAGGTAGATCCCTCCCGTCGGCAGCACGGAGTGGATGACGCCGAAGAGCGAGAGGACCGAGCAGAGGGCGAGCGTGATCGCGGTGGCGCGGAAGCGCAGGTCGATCAGGAAGGCCAGGAACGCGCCCCACAGCATCGCGGTCAGGATGAACCCGTTGGCGAGCATCACGAAGACGCCGAAGTTGTCCGCGAAGCCCAGCGGGATCTTCGCCTGCTCCGCCACGACCGGCGCCTCGAGCGCGGAGCGCAGCAGGATGCCCGTCGAGTTCGCCTTGTCGAGCGTGATCCGCAGGAGCTGGGCCACGGAGGGGAAGATCGCGAAGCAGACCGCGGGCGCATGGGCCTGCGGAGTGGCGTGGAACGACTGGGCCACGATGTCGAAGGCCACGAAGATGAGGATGGGGGCCAGGCAGGCCAGGGGGAGGATCTTGGCCATGAGCGGGATGTAGCCGAAGATCCCGCCCAGGCCCACGAACAGCGCGCAGGCCAGCGTGTAGGCCGCGCGTCCGCCCATCGCCTTGTAGGCGGGATGGCCGATGTAGGGCGTGGACTGGGAGACGCCGCCGCAGACGCCGGCGAGCAGGGTCGCGATCGCCTCCGTGAGCAGGATGTCGCGCGTCCGGTAGCCGTCGCCGGCCAGGCGCGCGCTCTCCGTGACGTTGATGCCCCCGACCACGGTCAGGATCGCGAACGGGATCGCCATCGGGATGTACTGGGTGAGCGCGGTCGGCATCCCGTGCAGGAAGCCGAGAGTGGGGACGGGGAACCCGATCGGAAAGCTCAGCACGGGCGGCGGCAGCGGATGCTGGAGCAGGCCGAAGGCCCGCATGACGTAGTACACGGCCGCGCCCGTCGCGACCGAGGCCAGCACTCCCGGCGCCCGGAAGGGCAGGCGGAGCCGCGCGATCAGCGCATAGAAGATGATGGCGAGCGATATCATCCCGACCACGGGCTCGAGGAGGATGTCCCCGAGCTGCAGCACGCCCATGAGGGCGATGCCGATGCCGGCCAGCGACCCCAGCATGGCCGCCCCGGGGACGATGCGCTGCACCGTCCCGCCCACGAACGACATGCCGACCTTGAAGAGGCCGATGAGGATCATGCAGGCCATCCCGACCTGCCAGGCGAAGATGGCGGCCTCGTGGACCGGCATCCGGGCCTTGGCCGCGGTGAACGCGGGGCCCAGGACCGCGAAGGCCATCCCGATCGTGCTGGGCGCGTCGAGGCCGAGCGGCATCGCGGTGACGTCGCTGCGTCCCTCGCGCTTGGCCAGCCGGAAAGCCATCCACGTGTAGACGAGGTCGCCGAACATCACGCCCAGCGCGGTGCCGGGGAACATGCGCGTGTAGACGAGGTCCTCGGGGAAGCCGAACACGAAGATGAGGATCCCGGCCAGGATGACCAGGTTCATCACGTTGTCGAGCATCAGCCCGAAGAACGCGTTGACGTCGCCGGCGGTGGCCCAGTGGTAGCGCGCGGAGGACGGCGCAGCCGGCGCGGGGGCGGCGGACGTGGACATCGCGCCCGGATCCTAAGGCAGAAGTGGTAGTTTAGGAACCCATGATCGCCGGCGTCCTCAAGGAAACCGCCCCCGGCGAGCGCCGCGTCGGCCTCGTTCCGTCCGCGCTGCCCCTGCTGGCCAAGGCCGGGATCGAGGTCGTCATCGAATCGGGCGCCGGCCTCGCCGCCGGCTTCCCCGACTCCGCGTTCCAGGCCAAGGGCGTGCGGGTCCTCGAGCGCCGCCCGGAAGTGCTCGAGGCGGCGCGCATCCTGGTCCAGGTGCGGCCCCTGGCCGGGGGGCCGGAAGCGCCGGTCGCGCTGGAGGGGATGGGCCGCGAGCACGTGCTCGTCGGCCTCCTCGATCCCCTGGGCGCCCCCGCCGGGATCAAGGCCCTGGCCGAGCGCGGGACGACCGCCTTCGCCCTGGAGCTGATCCCGCGCATCACGCGCGCGCAGGCGATGGACGTCCTCTCCTCGGCCGCGACCGTGACCGGTTACAAGGCCGTGCTCCTGGCCGCGGCCGCCCTGCCCCAGATGTTCCCCATGCTGATGACGGCGGGGGGGACGCTCGCCCCCGCCCGCGTGCTCGTGATCGGCGCCGGCGTGGCCGGTCTCCAGGCCATCGCCACCGCCAAGCGCCTGGGCGCGGTGGTGCAGGCCTACGACGTCCGAAAGGCGGTCAAGGAGCAGGTCGAGAGCCTGGGCGCGAAGTTCGTCGAGCTCCCCCTCGACGCCGGCGACGCCCAGGACAAGGGCGGGTACGCCAGGGCCATGGACGAGTCCTTCTACCGCCGCCAGCGCGAGACGATGGCGAAGGTCGTGGCCTCGAGCGAGGTCGTGATCGCGACCGCGGCCGTCCCCGGCAAGAGGGCGCCCGTCCTGATCACGGCCGAGATGGTGGAGGCCATGCCGCCCGGGGCCGTCATCGTGGACGTTGCCGCCGAGCAGGGCGGCAACTGCGAGCTGACGCGCGCGGGGGAGACGGTGACCCACGGCGCCGTGACCATCCTCGGCCCGGTGAACCTCCCGGCCACCGTCCCCGGCCACGCCAGCCAGATGCACGGCCGGAACGTCGCCAGCTTCCTGGGGCTGCTCGTCGCCGGCGGCGAGCTCCACATCGACCTCGAGGACGAGATCGTGCGCGAGACCCTGGTGGCGCGCGACGGGGAGGTCGTCCATCCTCGCGTCCGCGAGGCGCTCGGGCTGCCCGCGGTGGCCTCATCCGCGGCGGCGCCATAAGTCGGCCGCCGGCCCCCCGCTGGCATGGCGTTCGCTTCCAATGGAGGAGGGGTCTCGTGCGCGCGCGACCCGGGGAGGCGGATTGACGGGGCTCGAACGGTGGCGGCGGTGGGCGGTGCCGGCGGGGGTCGCCGTGACGGTGATCGCCTGGGCCGCGCTCGCCCACCTCAACGCCCGCGCGCGACGGTCGGCCCTGCCCGGCGGGGGCTCGCGGTCGAGCGCGCGCCTCAACGTCGCCGAGGTCTCGGCCCTGCCCGTGGAGGCGTGGACGGCCCGCTTCCGCGAGCGCGAGGAGAAGGGCGACTGGGCCGGCCTCGACGCCCTTCTCGACGTCATCGGGCGTGAGAGCCCCGACCTCTATCGCCGGTATCAGCTCGCCTACCTGCAGGCACGGGCGAAGATCGCGCGCGGCCAGCCCGCCGCCGGGCGGCAGGCCCTCGAGCCGTTCCTGGCCGACGGCCATCCCTTCCGTGACCTCGCTCTCTACCACGCCGCCCAGGCCGCCCGGGCGGAGGGCCATGAAGAAGACGCGGCGCGCCTGCGCGAGACGCTCGTCGTCGAGCTCCCGAAGGCGACGTATCGGCTCACCGCGCTCGAGGACCTGACCGCCTACCTGGCCGGGAAAGGCGATCCGAGAGCCCTGGCCGACCTCGCCACCAGGGTGGCGGGGACGGTCGAGGCACCGGTGGCGCGTGACCTCGAGAGCCGGGTCGTGGCCGCCCGCGCGGCCAAGGGCGACGAGATCGCCATCGCGGACGGCCTGCGCTTCCTGCGCGGGGGGAACCTGGCCGACGACGCCGCCGAGCGCGTGGCCCTCGCCCTGGACCGTCTCGAGTGGCTTCCCCGGTACTCCGCCGAGGACCTCGTCCTCATCGGCGAGAGCGAGCGCAACGCCCGCCATTTCGACCGCGCGCTGGAGCTGCTGCGCCGCGCCCTCCCGCAGCTTCCGGCCCGCCGGGACGACCTCGTCTTCTCGATCGCGCGCGCGGAGTTCGGACGCGAGCACTACGAGGAGGCCGAGAAGGCGTTCCTGGAAGGAGCGCCCCTCGCACGTGACGGGGAGGCCAAGGCCAACTTCCTGTACAACGCGGCGCGCTGCGCGCAGCTCCTGGGCGACGACGCCCGCGCCGAGCGCCACCTGACGAGCGCGATCGGCCCCGGAGGCCGGACCACCCGCGCCTCCTCCACCCTCACGCAACGCCTGCGGATCCGGATCCAGCGCAAGCGGATGGCGGAGGCCCAGGCCGACCTGCGCACGGTGCAGCTGCGCTTCGCGAACACGCACGCCGTGGTCGAAGCCACGCTGGCCTACGCGATCGGCATGATGGGGCTCGGCCGGCCCGAGCTGGCCCTGCGCGAGCTGGAGCGCATCAAGCCGCGGCTGCTCGAGAAGAAGGACGTGCCCGAGATCCAGTACTGGAAGGCGCGGGCGGTGGAGTCGCGCGATCCGCGCCTGGCCGGCCGGGTGTACCTGAAGGTACTGCGCGCGGACACCCCCACCCACTTCGCGTTCTTCGCGCGGCAGCGCCTGGCCTCGGAGCCGCTCGTCTCCCGGCTGCGCGTGGACCGGGAGGCGCACCAGGCGGAGGTGCAGCGCCTGCTGGACGCGGGCCAGGTCGAGGCCGCGCGCCGGGCGCAGACGGACGTGGTGCTCCTGGCGCCTCCCGACCAGGAGGCCGCGGAGCGGGCGCGGCTGGCCGCCCTCTACCGGCGCTCCGAGCCCTACGCGGCGGTGCTCGACCTGCCCGCCCCCGACTTCCCGCGCTTCCCCCTCTTCACGGAGGGCGAGGCCGAGCCCGCCCGGCCCGACCTCCTCCTGGCCATGGGCCTGTTCGACGACGCGACCGACCTCGTCCTCGGCCGCTATCCGCTGCACCCGCTGGCGCAGGGGATCGCGCGCGCGGAGGCCCTGCGCCGCGGCGGGGCCTCCCGGGCGTCGATCTACGCGGCGGAGGTGACCACGCGCGAGGACGTCCCCGGCGACTACCTGCCCGCCCTCCTGCCTCCCTTCGTCCGCGAGCTGCAGTACCCGCGCTACTTCTACGACGAGGTGGCGGCGCAGTCGCGCAAGCACGGCGCGGACCCGCGCCTGGTGCTCGCGATCATGCGCGAGGAGTCGCGCTTCAACCCGCGCGCGAAGTCGGCGGCGGCGGCACGGGGCCTCCTGCAGTTCATCATCACCACCGCCCGCGAGGTGGGGCAGGCCATCGGCCTCGTCCAGGTCTCACCGGAGGACCTCTACGATCCGCGCGTGATCATCCAGCTGGGGGCGAAGTACATCGGCGACCTCCTCGGGCAGTTCGGCCGCGATGGCTACGAGGCGGTCGCCGCCTACAACGCGGGCCCGAACCAGGCGCGCCTCTGGGTCCGCCTGGCCCCCGCCGCCGGCGACGACACCTATCTCTCCGTCATCAACTTCGACGAGACCAAGGATTACGTGCGGAAGGTGATGAACAGCTATGAGCGGTACGCGGAGATCTACCCGGTCCCGCCGCCCACGGGCGGAGTGCCCGCCCAGCCGTAGGGTGGGGTGGCAGGGTCCAGGGGGTCCCGGGATCAGGACGGGGTCGCCCGTTCTGGAACGGGTATCGCCTCTCAGATTTATTAGACTTTAAGTTGTTACTGTTTCGACGAGTACGAAAGGTGTGATGAAACTGATTTGATAAGTCGGACCTCATGTGACCAACGTCGCGACTACGATGTGTATCGCCATGAAGATCACTCACGCTTTGCATCTCTCGAATTCCGAGCTGGTTACCGAGGTCGGCCGCCTGGCGCGCACCGAGCGCGAGGCAACGGTGGCGTTCATCGTCCACCTGGCCGAGTTCGATGCCCGCCGCCTCTACGCGGGCGCCGGCTTCTCCTCCACGTTTCGTTACTGCGTCGAGGCGCTCCACTTGTCGGAGGATGCCGCCTTCAACCGGATCGAGGCCGCGCGGGCGGCACGAGCCTGGCCGATGGTCCTGGACATGCTGGTGACGGGCGCGCTCACCCCCACGACCGCGCGGATGCTGCGCCGGCACTTGACGGCCGACAACCAGCCCGAGCTGCTGGCGGCGGCATCCGGCAAGAGCAAGCAGCAGGTTGAGGCGCTCCTCGTCGGTCGGTTCCCGCGGCCGGACGTCCGGCCATCGGTGCGCGCGCTTCCCATGGCCAGCGTGCCCACGACTCGGGTCTCCGGAGTGGTCGAAGGTGCGGTCAGCCCCGTCCGCGACGGTGACAGACACACCGGACCTTGTGCGTCGGAGGCGTCGGGTCCAAACGTCGCGGCGCCGGTCGGCGCGCCCGCCGCCACGGCGGAGGCCAGGCCTCGTCCGATCATGCGACCCCTGTCTGCCGAACGCTACCAGGTCCGGTTCACGATGACCGCGGAAACTCGCGAGAAGCTGTGCGAGGCCCAGGACCTGCTCGGGCACGCCGTGCCGAGCGGCGATCTGGCCCAGGTCTTCGATCGCGCGCTCGACGTGCTGATCACGGAGCTGCGCCGGCGGAAACTCGGAGCGACCAGGCGGCCGCGCGCGAGCCGTGGTCAGGAGGGCGATTCCCGGCACGTCCCCGCGCAGGTTCGGCGCGAGGTCTGGGAGCGGGATACCGGCCGGTGCGCCTTCGTCGCCGCGAGCGGTCGTCGTTGTGACGAGCGGCGCCGCCTCGAGTTCCACCACCATGAGGTCCCCTACGGCGTCGGGGGCAAGCCCACCGTGGAGAACATCCATCTTCGTTGCCGGGCCCACAACGGGTACGAAGCCGAGCAGTTCTACGGTCCGCGGCGGCGGTACGGGGGCGTGGACCCGAAGTCGCAACCGGGTGGGTCGCGAACGACGGCGCCCACCCGCCCTGGAACGGGTCCTCTGACGCGGCGAGGGAGTGTGCCGACGGCATCACCCTGAGATGTGGTCGTGGCGAAGGGACGAGGCACGGGAAACTAGCCGGTTGCGGAGCCGTAGAGAGGAGCGGCGGAGGCCGGCCGCGAACGCCCCTCCTCAGCCCTGGGTCGGCGCGGGTCCGCGCTTCTTCGCGAGCGGCGTGTCCTCGGACAGGAACATGCCGACCATGTTGAGGAGCTTCGTGGCCAGGACGGGCTTGACGAGGTACAGGTCGCTGCCCGCCTCCTCGCCCTCGCTCATGTCCACGAGCATGCCCTTGGCGGTGAGGAAGATGACGGGCAGGTCGCGGGTCTTGTCCTCGCTGCGGATGCGGCGGCACACGTCGTAGCCGCTGAGGCCGGGCATGGAGACGTCCAGGATCACGAGATCGAAGTGCCCCCCGGCCAGGGTCTTGAGGGCATCGTGACCGTTGGCGGCCGTGGCCACGTCGTATCCCTTCTGCACGAGGATCTGGCGGAGCGCACCGAGTGCTGTCGCATCGTCGTCGACGGCGAGAATCTTCTTCTTCGTGGCCATGCGTGGAATGCCTGAGGAAAGCTCTCGACAGGTGATTGTATCGCGAGGGTCGCCGCGCCGCCAAGCGACGGGGGGCGCCCGGCCGAGCGCGGTGGTGCGATTACCGCGCGCGTGATGAGCGCCCGGTCAGTCCTTCGCGGTGGGCCCGCCCCTCGCCCCGCGCCGTATCCGGCGGGCCGCCTCCAGGCGCGCCGCTGCCTCCGCCTCCGCGCCGCGATCGGTCGGGCGGTAGTAACGCCGGTCGCGCAGCGATTCCGGGAGACTCTCCATCTCCGCGACTCCCCCCTCCTCGTCGTGGGCGTAGCGGTAACCGCGGCCGTAGCCGAGCTGCTTCATGAGCGGAGTGGGCGCGTTGCGGATCCACAGGGGCACCGGCTCCGCGCGCGTGGTGAGCGCGTCCTCCGCCGCCTCCGCGTACGCGACGTACAACGCGTTGCTCTTCGGCGCCGCGGACAGGTAGACGACCAGCTCGGCCAGGGCCAGCGCCCCCTCCGGCATCCCGATGAAGTGGACGGCCTGCTGGGCGGCCATGGCCACGACCAGGGCCTGCGGATCGGCCAGGCCGACGTCCTCGGAGGCGAAGCGCACCAGCCGCCGGGCTACGTAGAGCGGGTCCTCGCCCGCCTCCAGCATGCGCGCCAGCCAGTACAGGCCGGCGTCGGCGTCCGAGTTGCGGATGGATTTGTGGAGCGCGCTGATGATGTTGTAGTGCTCCTCGCCGTCCTTGTCGTAGAGCAGGGCCTTGCGCGCGAACGCCTCCTGCATGGCGACCAGGCTCACCGGGCGCGCCCCGTCCGCACCGGGCGGGGCGTTCGTCACTGCCATCTCGAGGACGTTGAGCGCGGTGCGCGCGTCCCCGTCGGCGGCCGCGGCCAGGAAGGCGAGGGCGTCCTCGTCCACGCGGGGCGAGAGGGAGGCGAGTCCCCGCTCGACGTCCAGGAGCGCCCGCCGGAGGACGGACTCGAGCTGGGCCGCGTCCAACGGGTTGAGCACCACCACCCGGCAGCGCGAGAGCAGGGCGGCGATGACCTCGAACGACGGGTTCTCGGTGGTGGCGCCGATCAGGGTGACGTCTCCGGACTCGACGTGGCCGAGCAGCGCGTCCTGCTGCGCCTTGTTGTAGCGGTGGATCTCGTCGATGAACAGGATGGTCCGCCGTCCCTCCCGCGCCCGCCGCTCCTCGGCCTGGCGCAGCACCTCGCGCAGCTCCTTGACCCCGGAGAGCACGGCGCTGAGGGCCTCGAAGTGGGCGGTCGTGCGCCGGCGGATCACGTGGGCCAGCGTCGTCTTGCCCGAGCCCGGCGGGCCCCAGAGGATGACCGAGGGGAGGCGGTCCGCCTCCAGGGCACGCCGCAGGGGACGGCCCTCCCCGAGGACCTCCTCCTGTCCGACCATCTCCGAAAGCGTCTGCGGCCGGATGCGGTCGGCCAGGGGGGCGTCCTTGCGCGCGGCGGCGGGGCGACGGGGAGCCCCCCCGGCGGCGGGAAACAGGAGGCCCGATTCCTCGTCGCCGCGGCGCGACATCGAGGACAGCGTATCGCGAAACACGCGCCTGCCGTATCCTTCGGACCGATCCGATGGCGCCCCTGCTCGCCTCCGCGACCGCCGCTTTCTGGCTCGCCGCCGGCCCCGCCTCGCCCCACCCGGCGGACGCCGGGCGCGAGATGGCCCTCGGCCGCTTCGAGGCCGGGCGCGACGCCCTGGCCGCCCACCGCTGGGCGGACGCCGAGTCGGCGTTCCTGGACGCGATCCGCCTCCAGCCCCGGCTCGGCCTGGCCCATTTCGGGCTGGGCCAGGCCCTGATGGGACAGGGGCGCTATCCGGAGGCGGCCGACGCGTTCCTGTCCTGCCGCAACGTGTTCGGCATGGTCCCGCGTGCCGACCCCGCGCACGCGCGGGAGATGGAGATCCGCGACCTGCGCGACACGCTGGCCGCGCTGGCCGGGCGGCATGCCCTGACCGCCGACCGCTTCCTGGAGATGCAGCTCGAGAAGCGCCTGGCCGACCTCGAGAAGCCGGGCGCCCGATCGGCGCCGTGGCCGCCTCCCGGCGTCACCATGGCCCTCGGCACCGCGTACTACCAGGCGGGCGCCCTGCCGGAGGCGGAGCAGGAGTTCCTGGCCGTCCTGCGCGCGGATTCCTCGTCGGGCGACGCCGAGAACAACCTCGCGATCGTGTACACGGCGATGGGGAGGGTCGACGACGCGGAGGCGGCGATCCAGCGCGCGGAGAAGGCGGGCGTCCGGGTCAGCCCGCGGCTGAGGGACGATCTCCGGCGCCGGCGCGGCCTGCCCGCCCCGCCGTCCGCGAGCCCGTCTCCCTCCCCGTCCCCGCCCCCGGCGCCGCCGTCACCCTCCTGACCGCCGCCCGCGCCCCGCGCGTTGCCGCGCCGCCTCGAACAGGAGCACCCCCGCGGCGACCGCGACGTTGAGGCTCTCCGCGCGGCCCGCCATCGGGATGGTGACGCGGCCGTCGGCGCGAAGGGCGAGCTCGGCCTCGAGCCCGCCCTTCTCCTGGCCCAGGAGGAATGCGACCGGCCGTCGCAGGTCCACCCCGTCGTAGGGATCGCCGCTCGCGGCGACGGCGGCCAGCGTGGTGACGCCGCGGCGGCGCAGGCGCGCCAGCACCTCGTCCGCGGCCAGCCCGCGGACCTGCGGGAGACGGAAGGCGCTCCCCATCGCCCCCCTCAAGGCCTTCCACGAGTATGGGTCGGCGGTGCCGGCGGTGAGGTAGGCCCCGGTGGCCCCGGCCGCCTCCGCCGCGCGGAGCAGCGCGCCGACGTTGCCCGGGTTTTGCAGGCCTGCGGCCACCACCACCAGCGGCTGGCCGGCGTAGATCGCCTCTTCCGCGAACGCGGGGCGGCGGCCGAGGGCGAGCAGGCCCTGGCTCGTCTCCGTCTCCGAGAGCGACGACAGGATCGCGGCCTCCACCTCCCGGACGGGGACACCGCGCGACGCGAGCTGCCGGACCAGGGCGCGCCCTCGCCCGGTCTCCGCGGCCGCGGGCGTCACCGCCACCTCCACGACCTCGAGGCCGGCGGAGAGCGCCTCCTCGATGAGGGTGAACCCCTCGAGCAGGGCGAGGTCCGCGGCCGGGCCGCGCTCCTTCAGGGCACGGAGCCGCTTGACCAGGGGGTTGGTCCGGCTGCGGATCGGGTCGGGCATTATCTCTGGGAGCCGGCTCCGGCTCGCATGTTAGTATCGTCGAGCGGACATGATCGACATAAAGAAGAGGCTGGAAGAGGAGATCCGGACGCTGGACCACGAGCTGAAGGTCCAGCTTCCCAAGGAGATCCAGCGCGCCCGGGAGTACGGCGACCTGCGCGAGAACGCCGAGTACAAGGCGGCCAAGGAGCGCCAGACGTTCCTGCAGGCACGGATCGGCCAGCTCCACCGGCGCCTGAGCGCGCTCTCGCTCGTGAACCTCGACAAGATCCCGCGCGACAAGGTGGGCCTGGGGTCGACGGTCGAGGTCAAGGACACCACCACGGGCGAGAACCTCACCTACGATCTCGTCACTCCGGAGGAGGCGGACCCCACCCAGGGCCGCATCTCGCCCTCGTCGCCCATCGGCAAGTGCCTCCTGAACCACGAAGAGGGCGACGTGGTGGAGGTGCGCGCGCCCTCCGGCACCAAGGAGTACGAGATCGTCAGCCTGGTCACGATCCACGACCAGGTGAAGGACTCGCCCGCGGAGGCCTGACGCCGCCCTCGGCCTCCTTCTCCTCCCCGTGTCCCGTCCCCGCCTGACCGTCGTCCCCCTCGACAAGGGCGACGTGGCCGCGCTGCTCGCGCGCCTGCCGCCGGCGCCAGGGGTCGCGCAGTTCCTGGGTCCCGACGGCCAGAGCCTCCTGATCGGGCGTCCCGCGAACCTCCGTCGGTGGGCGGCCGCGCAGCTCGGGGCGGGCAAGCCGGCCAAGAAGGGGACGCGACCTCCGACGAACCTCGCCCCCATCACCAGCGCCGTGGCCTACGCCGCCACTTCCTCGCCGTTCGCCCAGCGCCTCGCCTTCGAGCGCGTGATGGCGCGCCACGTGCCGCTCTCCAAGCGCCGCGACCTCAAGCCGCCCGTGTACCTCCACCTCGATCCCGCCGCCCGCTTCCCCCGGATCACGGTGCGGCCGGCGAGCGGCGAGCGCGAGCACCTCTTCGGGCCCTTCCGCCACCGGCCGGCCGCGCAAGCGGCGATCGAGGCCCTGCACGAGCTCTTCCCGCTGCGCCCCTGCGACTACGTGTTCGAGCCCGCGCCCGACCTCGCGCTCGGCCTGGGGTGCGTCTTCGCCCAGGTCGGGACCTGCGCCGCCCCGTGCCTCGTCCGTGTGAGCGAGGACGACTACCGCGCGCTGGCCGTCCGGGCGGCGGCGGCCCTCGGCTCGGTGCCGGCGCGCCCGGAGGGGCTCGCCGCGCGCGTGCCGCCCTGGGTGGGCGCAGTGGCCGGCGCCCGCGGCCTCGTCGCCGACCACGCCCGCGACGCGCTGGAGCTGTATCCGGTCGTGGGCGGGGCGGTCGTCGAGGAGGAGATGGCCACCACCGCGCGCGACGGCCTGCCCGCGGCGATCGCCGCCTTGCGCTGGTCCGAGCCGCCGGAGCTGCGGGACGACACGGCCTGGCTGCTGCCGTGGCTCCACGGGAAGCGGACGGGCCGCTACCTGGACGTCCCGCGCGACGAGCCGCCGGACCGGACCGCGGCCCGCCTCGGCATCGGTGATAATCTCGGCCAGCGCCGATGAGAGAGTATTCGCCGCGGCGGCGGACCGCCCTGGTGCTGACGGGTAGCGGCACGTCCGGCGCGTACCACGCGGGCGTCCTGAGGGCGCTCGACGAGAGCGGCGTGAAGCTCGACCTCGTCGTGGGCTCGGGCGTGGGCGCGGTGGGCGCGGCGTTCGGGGCGGTGGCGGGGGGGGCGCGTCTCTACGGCGAGGACGGGTTCTGGTCGGACGTGAGCTGGGGCGCCTTCTTCCGCCTGCGGTCGGGCCTGCGCATCGCCATCCTCCTCCTCGCCTGCTCCTTCGGCGTGTTCCTGATGCCGGCGGTGGTGGCCCTCTTTGCCGCGGTCATCCTCTTCCCGCTGGTGATGATCTTCGACCTCGTGTCTCCGGGCGTGGCCGGCCGCGCCGGCTCCGCCCTCCTGGTGGCTCCTTCCTTCCTGCGCGCGCCCTACCTGGCCGCCCTCGCCCTGCCGATCTTCTTCCTGTGCGCGGTCGGGCTCCTGGCCCTGCTGCGCGTGTGGCTCACCCAGCGGCGCCGGCTGCCGGAGAGCTTCGAATGGCTGCTCGACGCGAGCCCGGCGCGGGAAAGGCTCCGCGCTGCGCTCTGGGAGATCGCGCGCGGCCCCGCCATCGCCTCGCGCGTCCCTTCCGAGGCGGAAGTCGGACGGAAGTACGTCTCCCTGCTTTCGGAGAACCTGGGGCAGCCGGGCTTCCGCGAGCTGATCCTGCGCGCGGCCGACCTGGAGACGGGCGGGCCGCTGCCGTTCGTCCTCCTCGACGAGACCCATCGCGCGGCCTTCGCGGCGGCGCGGACGCGCGGGCCGCGCTCGCGCCTGGACGGGCTCCCGGGGGCGCTCGACCTGCGGGCACCCGGGTGCGACGCCCTCCTGTTCGACGCCGTGATGACGGGCCTGCTCCCGCCGGGGGTGGCGCCCGTGCGCCGCGTCGCCTTCCCCAAGGGCGGCCTGTTCGGCGGGGAGAGCCACCGGCTGACCGAGGCGGGGCTGGCCGGTGGATCGGGCCTCGCGGAAGCGATCGCGGCCGGGGCCGAGCAGATCCTGTTGGTGACGGCCGCTCCCGAGGAGGCGCGTCCACTGGCGCGGCGCCGCGGACCGCGCGCGCTGGCCGACGGCATGCTCGCCACCCTGGAGCGGCAGGCGGTCGAGGCCGACCTCGAGTGGGTCGAGCGCATCAATCGCATCGTGGACACCCTCGGCCATCGCACGGACGACGGCGGGCGCGGCTGGCAGGACCCCGTCACCGGGCGCGTCTATCGGTCGGTGGGCCTGTACGTGATCCGCCCCGACCGGCGCGTCCTCGCCCCCCTCGACCTCGACGGCTCCGAGGACCCGGCCACGGAAGTGCGCGCCACCACCGACGACCTCCTCGAGCTGGGCTATCGCGACGCCTTCCGGCTCTTCGTGGAGCCGGTGGTGGGCGCGGTCCCGGAGGCGCCGGTGGCGGCGCCGGAGCCTCGTCCCCAGGCGGTCGAGCTGTGAGCGCGGAGCGGGACGGCGGCGGGCGCGGGCGGCGCGGCCTCGGCACGCGGGCCGTGCACGGGCACGGCCATCCCAGGCAGGGCCCCCTGACCACGCCGGTGGTCCAGGCCTCGACCTTCGTCTTCGATTCCGCGGCGGAGATGCGGCGCTACCTGGAGGGCGACCCCGACCTCGCCTTCGAGTTCTACACGCGCTACGGCAACCCCACTCTCCGCGCGCTCGAGGAGGCCCTGGCCGCCCTGGAAGGCGCGGACGCGGCCGTGGTCTTCGCCTCGGGCATGGCCGCCGCCACCACGGGCATCCTCTCGCTCCTCGGCCCCGGCGACGAGGTCCTGGCCAGCGCGTCCCTCTACGGCGGCACCACGAAGTTCGTGCGCGACCTCCTCCCGAAGCTCGGCATGACCAGCCGGCTCCTCCCCCCCGCCGACCTCGTGCGCCTGCGCGAGGTCGCCTCTCCGAAGAGCCGCCTGGTCGTGCTCGAGAGCCCCACCAACCCCGCGGTCGAGATCGTGGACATCGCGGCGGTGGCCGCCCAGGCCCGCGAGCTGGGGATGGCGGTGATGGTGGACAACACCTTCGCCACGCCGTTCCTGCAGCGCCCGCTGGGCCTGGGCGTGGACGTGGTGATGCACAGCCTCACCAAGGCCCTGGGCGGCCACAGCGACATCATGGGAGGGGCGCTCCTGGGCAGCGGCGCGCGCATGGACCGCGCGCGCGACCTCCTCAAGGTCCTGGGCGGCTGCTTCGACCCCCACTCGGCCTTCCTGGTCCTGCGCGGGCTGAAGACGCTCCATCTCCGCGTGGGCCGCCAGTGCGAGAACGCGCTGGCCCTGGCCACGCACTTCCGCGGCCATCCGAAGGTCGCCCGCGTCCTCTACCCGGGCCTGCCCGAGCACCCCGGCCACGAGGTGGCGCGCCGCCAGATGTCGGCTTTCGGCGGCATCGTGGGCCTCGAGCTCCGCGGCGGCCTTTCCGCGGCCGAGCGCTTCTACGACGGCCTCCGCCTCATCGCGCGGGCGGCCAGCCTGGGCGGGGTGGAGTCCCTGATCAGCCTGCCCGTGCATACGTCGCACTACGGCTTCTCGGACGCCCAGCTCGCGGCAGCGGGGATCGATCCCGGCCTCGTCCGCATCTCCCTCGGTGTGGAGGACGCCGCCGATCTGATCGCCGACGTGGAAGCCGCCCTCGCGGACGTCCCCGCGCGCTGATGCGCACCGCCAACGAGGCGATGATCACGCTCGTCCTCGCCGCGCTCGGCGTCTACTTCTCGGTCCTCAACGGCCGCGGGCTGCTGCGCTACGCGCAGTTCCGGCGCGTGCGCCCGACCGCCGTCCTCACCTGGCCCATCGGCCATCCGCGCCACTTCGCGCTGCAGCTCGTCCTGGGCGTGGTCAGCGGGGCGGTGGCCGTCCTCAACGGCTACCTCGACCGGCCCCTCCATCACGTCTTCAGCCAGGCGGTGATGGCCCTCTACTTCGTCTTCATCGTGCCCCTGTCGGCGCGGATCCACGTCGGCCTGTACCGCGACGGCGTGTGGGGGGACGCCGGCTTCCTGCCCTACGCCGAGATCGCGCGCATGGCCTTCCGCGAGACGCCCGACATCGTCCTCTTCCTCCTGCCCCGCGGCCGCTCCCGGCCGCTGCGCCTGCCCGTGCCCGCGGACGAGTACGGCGCCGTCCGCAAGCTTCTCGAGGAGAAGAAGCGCGAAGGCGTGGTTCCCGCGCAGGAGCGGATCCTTGGACTCTGAGGACGAGGTCGGTGGCGCCCCCATCGCGGTGGTGCTGGTGACCCGCCGCCAGGGCCGCGAGTACGTGGACTCCGAGCACAAGGTGCGGACGCTGCAGGAGCTGTACGACCTGTGCCGCCACGCCGCCCCCGCCCAGCTCATGAAGGTCTACCTGCGCGGGCCGGACGGCGAGGTCCGCCTCAACTTCGGCAGCTTCCTCGGACGGCGGCGGAGCTAGCCTCCGGCCTCCGCCTACGTCTCGTCCGTGAACAGGTCAGTTGCCAGAACAAAGAAGCGCTCGGTGCGGAACATCTCCACGAGCAGTGACCACGGCGGCTTGATAATCGGGGCCGGTAGGTCGAGCCGGTGTCGAGGGCGATCGGAGCGTGGCGGAGCCCCTGTCCCGCGGTTCGACCCGCGGGAGGCCAAACGCGCTCCTCCCGAATGATTGAATCTTGAAAACGCTCTCACGAAAGAAAGCGCTCTCATCGCGGCCGCATTGACAGTTCGGCGTTGACAGCGGGGCGCGGCCGCGCTTAGGCTGCTCCTCGGCCAGGAGCGACTCCACGAGCGGCCGTCACGACGATCCCGCGCCCGCCTTCCCCCCCGGCTTCCTGTGGGGCGCGGCCACGTCCGCCTACCAGATCGAGGGCGCGGCCGGCGACGACGGCCGCGGGGAGTCGATCTGGGACCGCTTCTGCCGCACGCCTGGCCGCGTCCAGGACGGCGCCCACGGCGACGTGGCCTGCGACCACTACCACCGCTGGCGGGAAGACATCGCGCTCATGCGGGAGCTCGGCCTCAAGGCCTACCGGTTCTCGATCTCCTGGCCGCGGGTCCTCCCGGACGGGCGGGGCGCGGTGAACCCCAAGGGCCTCGACTTCTACAGCCGGCTGGTGGACGGCCTGCTGGAGGCGGGGATCACCCCGTACGCGACGCTGTTCCATTGGGACCTCCCGCAGCGGCTCCAGGAGAGCGGAGGCTGGCCCTGTCGCACGACGGCGGAGGCCTTCCGCGGCTACGTGGAGGCGGTGGTGCGGCGCCTGGGCGACCGCGTGGACAACTGGATCACCCACAACGAGCCGTGGTGCGCCAGCCTGCAGTCGCACCAGATCGGCCGTCACGCCCCGGGGCTGCGCGACTGGCCGGCCGCGCTCCGGGCCAGCCATCACCTGCTCCTGTCCCACGGCTGGGCGGTGCCGATCGTGCGCGCGCACGCGCCGCGGGCGCGCGTGGGCATCACCCTCAACCTGACTCCGGCCGAGCCCGCCTCTCCCAGCCGGAGCGACCGCGAGGCCTGCCGCCACTTCGACGGCTACTTCAACCGCTGGTTCCTGGACCCCGTCTACGGCCGCGGCTACCCGGCGGACATGGTCGCGGACTACGCGGCGGAGGGCCACCTGCCCGCGAGCTGGGACGAGGTGGTCCGTCCGGGCGACCTCGCTGCCATCGCCGAGCCCACGGACTTCCTGGGCGTGAACTACTACAACCGTACGGTGGTGCGGAGCCAGGCGGTGCCGGAGGCCGAGAACCTGTCGCGCACGGTGTTCCTGGCTCCGGAATCGGAATGGACGGAGATGGGATGGGAGGTCCATCCCGACGGGCTGTACCAGATCCTCTGCCGCGTGCACTTCGACTACGCGCCCGGCTGCCTCTACGTGACCGAGAACGGCGCGAGCTGGTCGGACGGTCCAGGGGCGGACGGACGCGTGCCCGACCAGCGCCGCATCGGGTTCCTGCGCAGCCATTTCCGCGCCGCCCGCCGCGCCCTGGCCGCGGGCGTGCCCCTGGCCGGCTATTTCGTGTGGTCGCTGCTCGACAACTTCGAATGGGACCGGGGCTACTCGCAGCGCTTCGGGATCGTGTGGGTGGACTACGCGACCCAGCGGCGCATCCCGAAGGAGAGCGCGCGCTGGTACCGCCGCGTCATCGAGGCGAACTCCGCCGAGGCTTCCTAGCCGAGGCGCGGGCCACCTGCCGCTGGACGGCCATGGGCGGGGGGCCGGTGGAGGCGCGCAGGACCAGCTCCGTGCGGAAGACGGGCTGGACGAACCCGCGGCCCCTCAGCTCCTCCACGATCGCGCGGGCGGCCGCCATCCCCATGTCCACCGCCGGCTGGCGCATGGTGGTGAGGGGCGGGCAGCTGAAGGCGGCGCTGGGTTGATCGTCGAACCCGACGATGGAGACGTCGCGGCCCACCCTCAGCCCGCGGCGGAACAGGGCGAGGGCGGCCCCGAACGCGATCTGGTCGTTGCCGCCGAAGATGGCGGTGAAGCGCACGCCGTGGGCGAGGAGGCGCTCGACGGCGGTGAGGCCGGACTGCTCCTCCCAATCGCCTTCCACGACGAGGGCGGGATCGACGGGGATCCCCGCCTCCGTCAGGGCGCGCTCGTACCCCTGGCGGCGGGCGATGGAGTCGGGGTGCCAGGAGAGTCCGGTGATGTGCACGATGCGCGTGTGGCCGAGGTCGACGAGATGGCGCGTCGCCGCGTAGCCGCCCTCCGCGTTCTCGACGCGCACGCACCGGTGCTCGAGGCCGCGCAGGTTGCGGCCGATGGCCACGACGGGGAGGCGCTGGGCGAGCAGGACCAGCTTCTCGTCCGGGATCTGGCCCCCCATGAGGATCAGCGCGGCCACGCGGTTGGCCAGCAGCCTCTCGAGGGCCTGGGCCTCCTCCACCGGCTGCTCGCCGCTGGCGAACACGGGATGGAAGGCGGTGCCGCGCAGGCCCTGCTCCACGCCCTTGAGGAGCCGGCTGTAGAACGGGTTCCAGATGCCCTGGGGCAGCACGCCCACCGCCATCGAGCGCCCGCGCGCGAGCTCCTGGGCGAAGACGTTCGGACGATAGCCGAGGGCCTCGATGGCGTGGTCGACGGCCTCCCGCTTCGCGCGCGCCACCGGCACCGTCTTGTTGAGCACGCGCGAGACGGTGCTGACGGAGACGCCCGCGAAGCGGGCGATGTCCTCGATCGTCACCTGGGTCGCGCCGGGCGCGTTGTAGGTCGGCATGGCGGTGGGCAATGATACCGCGTCGGGCCGCGGGATGACGGGTCGCGGACCCGGCGGAGCGAGGTCCCGAATGGAAGCGAAAGGCCGTGTCCTGGCCGCGGCGGCGCTGATGACGGCCCTCTGGCCGGCGGCGGTCCTGGCCCAGCTCGACGCCTCGACCCTGCGCGGTACCGTGGTCGACGAGGGCGGCCAGCCGCTGGCCGGGGTCACCGTGGAGATGGAGTTCAAGGGCGAGGGCCGCCAGAAGGTGGTCAAGACGGCCACCACGGACAAGAAGGGCGCCTACATCCGGGTCGGGCTCAAGCCGGGGCCGTGGCGGGTCACCTTGCGGAAGGACGGCTACAAGCCCGGAGGCTTCGACACGCAGCTCTCGGGCGGCGGCATCAGCGAGATCCCGCCGGTGCACCTCACGGCCTCCGCGGCCGGAGCCGCCAGCGGGGGCACGGCGCCCGGTGCCGCGCCCGGCCCTCCCCCGGCCGCCGTCCTCGGCGCCGACGAGGCCTCCAAGCAGATCAGCGCGGCCTACGGCAAGGCGTTGGACGCCTTGCGGGCGGGCCGGTCGGCGGAGGCGGAGGATCTGTTCAAGGCGATCGTGGCCGCCGCCCCCAACCTCGGTCCCGCCCACTACAACCTCGCCTACCTCTACGACAAGAAGGGCGACGTGGCCGGCGCCGAGGCCGAGTACCGCAGGGCCATCGAGGTCGAGCCGGGAGCGAGCGACTCCTACGTGGCGCTGGCCACGCTCCTCGCGCGCGCGCAGCGCGAGGAGGACGCGCTCAAGGTGCTCACGGACGCCGCCGGCCGCTTCGCGGAAGACGGCCGCTTCCAGTTCGCCCTGGGCGCCACCGCGTTCAACATGGGTCGCACCGCGGAGGCGGAGGCGGCGTTCGCGAAGGCGGCCCTTCTCGACCCCGCCAACGCGGAGAGCCTGTTCTACCTGGGCAGCCTGGCCCTCAGCCGCAACGACGTGCGGGCGGCGGTCGAGCGCCTGGAGAAATACGTCTCCGTCGCTCCCGAGAGCGCGCCCAACCGCGGGGCGGCCACGGCCCTCCTGGCCACGCTCAAGAAGACGAAGTAGGGGCTACTCGACGACGGTGAACTCGGCCTCCCGCCGGAGGGCGGAGGCTCCCTCTCCGACGGACACGCTCAGCGCGTAGTCACCGGGCGCGAACGCCTTCAGGGGCAGCGCTCCCGCGTGCTGGATGCGGCCGCTGGCGTCGGGGGCGGGCAGGTCGAACGTGGTCCGGGCGACGACCTTCGCGCCTTGCCGGACCTCGACGGTGGCCTTGCCCGCGGAGGCGCCCTTGCCGTAGACCGAGAAGTAGAACCCCACCGCCGGCACCGCCGACTTCCGGAAGGGCAGGCCCAGGCTGGGGTAGAGCATGGCCTCCCCGAAGTGCAGGGGGCTCTTCTGGGACTGCTCCTCCGCCGTGAGCTTCTCCGCCCGGCTCACGAGGACGAGGCTGGACAAGCGCGGATGGCCCTCTTCCGCCCTGGGCACCTCGAACCTGCTCGTGCGCACGCTGGCCGCGTGGGCCAGCGCATCGTAGGTCACCGCCTCCGCCGTGTAGCGCCCGGGAGGGAGATTGGCCTCGCGGTAGAAGAGGACGTCGCCGCGGCGGGCCGCCTCCAGCTTGTCGGCCGGCGCGCTGAGCCGGTAGTCCTGGCTGAGGCGGTCCGCCTCCTGCCCCCGCTCGTCCTTGATGCGGACGACGATGGAGAAGTCGGCGTGGGCTCCGGCCGGCGGCTGCGCCTCCCACCGGATGGCCCCTCCCGGCACCGACACCAGGACGGGCACCAGGCCCGGCCGGTCCTTCTCCGGGAAGCTGAGCGCGCCCGCCCCCATCGGGAAGTCCTGCGGCGCGGGCGAGCGGTCGAGGGCCACGAGCGCGGCCGCCTCGTAACCGCGCACGGGCAGCACGTACTCGGGACGCACGGCGAAGTAGCCCTTGCGGCTCTGCACGCGCAGGTCGGGCCGGCGCACCTTCACGGAGATGGTCCGGAAGGTGCCGTCGAATCCGGCGTTGGTCGGCGAGTAGGAGAGGAGGTAGTGGAAGCGCATGTCCTCGCCGATGCGGCGGAACGCGCTGCGGATGTCGTTGGTGTCGCGGAGGAGGAAGCCCCCCGTCTCGTCCGCGAGCTGCCCGAGGCCGCTCTCCGGATTGAGGCGCAGCGCGTCCTCGTTGCGCTCCATCGAGCGGTTCAGCGCCTCGCGCGTCGGCCTCCCCGAGCCCGCTGCCTCCTCCTGGCGCAGGCGGGCCTGGGCGTTGCGGATCAGCTCCTCGCGCTCCTCGTGGGTCTCGCTCTCCAGGCGCAGCCCGGCGGAGTCGATGGAATAGACGCTGACGTTGGCCCGGTTGGCGGAGGCGATCACGGACCGGAACGGCACCTCCACGCTGGAGGGGATGGAGATCCCCTCCGAGAAGAAGATCACGGTCTTGCGGCCGGGGATGGGCCGCAGGCCGTTGACCACGGCCAGCAGGCCGTTGGTGGTGGCGTGGCCCTGCTGGTCGCGCTCCATCGCGTCGAAGGCCCGGATGATGTTGGCCTGCATCTGCTCGTTCAGCTGCTGGACGGCGTAGACGCCGGCCATGGCGCTGTTGCCGCCGCTGGTGCCGCCGCTGCCCGAGCCCGACAGCGCGGCCAGGGCATCGCCCGCGCGCTGCGCGTTGTCCTCGCGGTCCCGGGCCTCCTGGCGCTCGCTCGCGAACGGGGTGTTGGCCTGGGAGCCCGCCCGCTCGACGGCGGCGCGGATGCGCTCGAGGTCGCCCGTGAAGGGCTGGAGCGCGTGCAGGGCGAGGTCGATCGTGTAGACGGCCACGAGGTCCCCGGCCACGTAGTTGCGGTCGGTGAAGGAGAGGGCGGCCTTCCTGGCCAGGTCCCGTGCGTTGGGAGACAGGCGGTCGAAGACGAAGGCGACCACCGCCGGCGGGGCGTCCACGGGGTGCGCCGGCGCCGTGGGCGCGGCCGCCGCGGGCGCGGCCGCCGCGGGCGCGAGCGGTGCGGCGCCGGAAGCGCCCGGCGGCGGGGTGGCCGTGGCCTCCGCCCGCTCCTCGGCCGGAGGCCCGTTGTCCACGACGCGGAAGGATTGGATGGCCTGCCGGACCCCGTCCTCGTACACCTCGAAGTCCGAGGTGGAGAGGTCGCGCACCACGCGCCCTTTCTTGTCGCGCACCACCACGTCCACCATCACCGCGGACGCCTGCACGCCGAACACCGGCCGCTCGCGCTCCGGGGGCGGGGCCTGGCCAGACACGGGAGCACCCGCGGACGTGGCCGCGGCCAGCGCCAGGGCCAGCGCGCGCGGCAAGGGGGAAGCGGGGGTCGGTGTCGTCATGGCGCGCTCCGATCGCGGTGGCGGAGTCATGGGCGGGAAGGAGGGCCGCCCGGGGTCTTCTCGTCCGGAGCGGGAACCGGCTCTCGCTCCCGGGCCGCGCGCTCCAGGCGCACGAACTCCTGCCGGGCGTGCTCGGCCTCTTCGGTCCGGCCGACCCGCTTGTACGCGCGGGCCAGCGCGAACTGCAGGTCCGGGCTCTCGGGGGCGAGGGCGGCGCCTCGCTCCAGCTCGCTCACCGCCCGCGCGGGCTGGTCCACGTCCAGCAGCGCCCGTCCCAGGACGAGGCGCGCCGCGGGCACCGTCGGGGCCAGGCGCACCGCCTCCTCGGCCAGGGGCAGGGCCTCCGCGGCCTCGCCCTTCTTCTGCTGCAGGGCCGCGATCTGGATCATCGC
>JBGPBV010000011.1:0-80355 GCA_041481445.1 Vicinamibacteria bacterium | reverse complement strand
TGGGCCGCCCTGGCCCCGCTGCTCCTGGCCGCCTCGTCACCGTTTGCCGCCTGGTCGGAGGGTGGGCTGGAGACCGCCCTGTTCACGCTGCTGGCCACGGCGGCGGCGCTCGGGCACGTGGTCGAAGTGGTGGACGAGCGGCCGCGGCCGTGGTCCGGCGTGGCCACCGCCCTGGCCGCCCTCACGCGTCCGGAGGGCCTGATGCTCTTTGCACTCCTGGGCGCGCACCGGGTCGCGCACGCTCTCGGCGGCGGACGCGGCCCTTCTCGCCTCGGCCGACTCCTGGCCTGGGCCGGCGCCTTCGCCATCGTCTTCGTGCCGTACTGGACCTGGCGATGGATCTACTACGGCTACCCGTTGCCCAACACGTACTACGCCAAGGCGGGCGCGCCGCTGTGGGGGCCCGGATGGCGCTACGTCGAATCGTTCGCATGGGACACGCAGGCCTGGGTGGCGGCCGTCCTGCTCGTGGTGCCGTGGTGGGGGGCACGACGGGCGCGTACGCTGAAGTCGCTCGTCGTGGCGATCGTGGCCGCGTGGACGCTCTACGTCGCGAGCCTCGGGGGGGACTTCATGGCCCTCCATCGCTTCCTGGTGCCGGTGCTGCCGTTGCTGGCCCTTGCCGCCCAGGAGGGGCTCGCCAGCCTCTGGCGGTGGGCCGTGGCCGGATGGCCGCGCCTCTCCGGCCGTCCGGCGACCGCGCGCGGGAACGCGCTCGCCGTGGCCGCCGTCCTCGGCCTGCTCGGCGCGGCCGCCGTGCACGACCGGGGCGTCGCCGCGCAGGCCTTGGAGGTCGGCAGCCGCGACGGCGTCGACTCGATCGGGTGGCTCAAGCAATTCGTCGTGCAGACGACGGCGATCGGACGCTACCTCGCCTCGACCTACCCGCCCGGCACGCGCATCGCCACCACCGCCGCCGGTGCGCTCCCCTACTACTCGGAGATGCCCACCGTCGATCTGCTGGGCCTGAGCGACCTCTACGTCGCCCACCAGGTGCCGGCCACCAGCGACCGGCCCGGGCACCGGAGGGGCGCTCCGGAGGCCTACGTCCTCCAGCGCCGGCCGCGTCTGATCATCTGGCATCCGTGGATCTCCGAGGAGGCCGTGTCCCCGCCCGCGCCCGACGCGCAGTACTGGCGCGACCGGGGTTACGCGTTCCGCAGCGTGCGCGTCCCGGGCCTGGACCCGCCGTACTGGTCGTACCTCGAAGCCGAAGGTGGCCGCCCGTGACGCGCTTTGCGCGTGCGGAAGGGGGCGCCGGGCGCTTCGCGATGGGCTATGCCGTCCTCGCGCCCCTGTACCTCGCCCCGCTCCTGGCCACGCGCTTCCTGCCCGCCCTGGACCTGCCGCATCACCTCGCGATCGCCGACGCGCTGGCCAAGGCGGCCTCGCCCGACTCGCCGTACGCGAAGCTCTACACGGTCGGCCTGCGCCTCGCGCCGTTCGACGCGCACTTCGTCCTCCTCGTGGCCCTGTCGTCCTGGATGCCCCTGGGCGCCGCGGCCAAGGTCCTGGTCGGCCTCCAGGTCCTGGTCCTGCCCCTGGCCTCGGCCCGGCTGCTGGCCGCCTGCGGGCGCAGCACGGTCCCGGCGCTGGCCGCGTTTCCGCTCGGCTACGCGATGCCCGTCCACTACGGCCTCATGGCGTTCGTCCTCGCCCTGCCCGTGCTGGTGTGGGTCTTCGCGGAGGCGGCGGACGAGCCGGCCTGGAGGCGGAGGCCCCGTCTCCAGGTCCTGACCCTCACCGTCGCGCTCCTCCTCCTCTTCTTCTGTCACCTCGAGGCCTACGCGCTGGGAGCGGCCGCGGCGGCGATCGTGGTGGCGGCCCACCGTACGGTCCCGCCGGCCGTGCGCACGCTCGGCCTGGTGGCGGCGGTGCCCTCCCTCGCCGCCCTGCTCCTGTACGGAGCGCGGGCCTTCCGGGCGGACGCACCGAGCGGGACCACCGTCGCCCGCGCGTTCCTTGCCGCCACCGCGGCGGAGCTCGCTGACGAAGGCCTGCCCGGCCGGCTGTTCTTCCGCCTGCGCGGCCTCCCCGTCCACCTCTTGCGCGGCTTCCGCGACGGCGCGGACGTCCGCGCCGCGTACGCCTTCTTCGGGATCGTGCTGGGGCTGGCCATCCTGGCCTGGAGGGTCCCCGCCGACGACGGCGCGCGTGCGCGCAGGCCCCCCGGCGCCGCGGCCTGCCTCGTCCTCGCCGCCCTCGCGGCCTACTTCATCCTGCCCCACCACGTCCCGCCCCACGCCCACAGCATCTACCCGCGCTTCGCGCCGGTGGTGGCGGTGACCGCCCTCCTGGCCATCCCGGCCCGGCTGGCGCGCGCGCGCGGCCGCACGCTCGACCTCGCCGCCGCCGCCGTCGTCCTCGCCGCCGGCGTCTACGCCGCCGTCCTCCGGCATGAGTACGCCGCGTTCGGGCGCGAGCTCTCGGATTTCGCCGCGGTGATCGACGCGGTGCCCCCCGGCCACGCGGCGGGCGGGCTGGTGTTCGACGCCGAATCGGGCGTGATCGACGTCGACGGGATCTTCTCCGGAGTGCCCGCCTACTACGTGACCGAGCGGCGGGCGCCCGGCTCCTCCACCTTCCTCTACTACTGCCGGCAGCCCCACCTTCCCTGCCGCCCGCGGAATCCGGACACGCCCCCGGCGCTGCCCCACTTCACGGAGCCGCAGCACCTGGACCCGGAGCGCGCGCTCGAGGGCTTCGACCTGTTCCTCGTCCGCGGGGGCCCCGCCGCCGAGGAGATCTTCGGCGCGCAGGCGCCGCGTCTCCGGCTCGCCGCCCAGTCCGGACGATGGCGGGCCTTCCTCCGCCCCTGAGCCCCGAGAGCGATCAGGGCAGGGGCTCCCACGTGCTGCGCACGAAGCGCCACATGCCTTCGGCCTCCGCCCCGCTGCCCGGCAGCCGCGCGTAGCCGACGAAGACCACCACCGCGGCCAGGAGGGTCGCGGCGGCCAGCGAGGCCACGCGCCGCCTGGACGCCCCGCCGAGCAGGACGATGCAGAGGCCCAGCTCCGCCAGGTACAGAGGGACGAGCGACCGCGGGCCGGTGAGGCCGGCGAGCGTCCCCAGGGAGTGCGGAGCGAGGCCCTCCCGGAGCACGCGCAGCGCGAGCTCGTGCAGGGGGTTGGCGAGCGAGTCCGGCCAGTGCGGATACGTGCTCGCAGCCAGGACGTGCACGATCACCCCGACCAGGACGAGCGCATGAGCCACCGTGCGCCCGACGACGCTCCCATCGACGGCGGCCAGCCCGGCGGCGGCCAGCCAGCCGAGGAAGGGCACCGCCACCGCGAGGTAGCGCGGGCCGACCGACCACCCGCCGCGCGCGATCTCCGGCACCAGCGACCCGATGAGGAGGATGTAACCGGCGATCACGGCCACCGCCACCGCCGCTTCCCGCCCGATGCGCGCCCGGGCCTCGGCGTCGCGGAAGATCGCGACCGCGCCCAGGGCGGAGAGGACGACCCACGGGCTCAGCACGAGGAGGCCGCTGGCGGGAGCCAGGAGGATGGCCGAGAAGGCCGGGCGGTTCGGGCCCACGATGCCCAGCCATCCCTCCCGGTGCGCGACGTCCGGCGAGAAGCTGTAGCCCGTCCGCCAGGGTGAGCCGAAGCAGAGGGCGTGGACGGCGAGCAGCACGAGGACGAACGGCGCCGCACCCGCGGCCACCGCCGCCGCCCGCCGCCGGCGATCCCGCCCGCCGACGAACGCGTAGATCGACACGATCGCGGCCCCGAGCAGGGCCTGGTAGTCGCAGAGCACGGCCAGACCGGAGAGCGCTCCCACCGCCAGCCCGGCGCGCATCGGCCGTAGCGTCTCCCCGCGCACCAGCGAGCCGGCGATCGCGAACGCGGTGCCGACGGCGACCGCCGCCGGCACGTGCGACATGAACAGCAGCGCGTACGGGAGCATCATCGACCCGAGGGCATAGGCGCAGAGGGCGGCCCGCGTGGAGGCCTCGGCGCCGGGCGGCGCGAAGCGGCGCGCGAGGCGGAAGAAGACGGGCAGGAACAGGAGCGCGGGAACGGTCACGACGGTCAGGCGGAAGAGCCAGGTGGACACCGCGAGGTCGGCGGGACCGATCCGCCCGATCGTGCGGGCGGCGAAGTACACGGGCACGGCGAGCAGGGACAGACCCGGCGCCTTGTTCGGGTAGTGACGTCCCTCCGGCGTCGTCGCCACGTCGAACACGGACCCCATCTCGCCCAGACGGGCGTCGATCGCGAACGTCCGCTGCTCCACGATCTGCTGCGCCATCAGCACGCGCGGGAGCTCGTTGGCGCTGCGCAGGCGGTCGAAGTAGGGGAAGGCGTAGAGGTACACGAAGGCGAAGGCCAGGAAGACGACGGCCGACGATCGGGACGGGGACGGCGGCGCTTCCCTTGGCGCGCTCATCGGACCGGGTCCCGCGCGTACACCGCGGCCAGCGGCGCGCCGGCCGCCGCGTCCTCGCGGAAGACCTCGTGGAAGCCGGCCGGCGGCGCCGTGAACTGGAAGTGGTTGACGAGCGCGAAGTCCGCCTCCGGCGGCGAGCCGACCGGCCGCAGGTCCTCCCGCATCCAGACCACGTGCCCCGGGTAAACGTCGACGAACACCGTGGCTCCCCTCGGCGCCATCGCGTTCAGTCTCCGCACCGCCGCCTCGATGCCCTCCCCCCACCAGCCGACCAGGAAACGTCGCCGCTCGAAGGCGGCTCGGGGCCCGCCGAAGAGGACGTTGTAGTAGTCGAGGGAGTACGGCGCGATGCGGACGCAGGCCAGGGCGGAGGTGGCGACCGCGACCGCCAGCGCCACCGCCGGAGCCGGCCGCCAGCGCAGCCGCCGGGCCGCCGCGTCCAGACCGGAGGCGGCCAGGAGGGTCGCCGGGGGCAGGGCGGGCAGGATGTAGCGCACTCCGTTCTGCACCACCGGTGAGAACGCGAGGAGGAACGGCGTGGCCAGGAACACCGCGCACACGAAGGTCGGGCGGTCTCGCCGCAGCCAGAAAAGACCGAGGCCCAGGAGCACGGCCGGGGTGACGCAGGCCGCGAAGTAGACGAGGAAGTACGTCTTCGGCACCGCGCCCTGCACGACGGCGCCCAGGAACCACTCGGGCGCGTGCGGGACGCTCAGCTTGCCGAGGCTGGCACGGAGGCCGGCGACCGGTCCTTCGATCCAGAGGCGCGGCCAGACCGCGACCAGCGTGGCCAGGCCGACGACGGGCGGCAGGGCGAGACGCGCCCACGCCCGGCGATCGCGCGGCCGGTCGGCCAGACCCACCACCGCCATCGCGACGAACACGAGGCCGGCGATGAATCGGGAGGCGGTGGCGAGACCTCCCGTCACCCCGGCCAGGACAGGACGCCCGCGCACGGACGCCCAGAAGGCCAGCGTCGCGAACAGGGTCGACGGAGTCTCGAGGCCCGTCACCTGGCTGTGGGCCACCGCGGGGGGCAGGAACGCGTAGAGGAGGCTCGCTCCGAGGCCGATCCGCCGCGAGAACAGGTCGCGGCCGAGGCCGAAGACCGCCACGCAGGTCAGCGCGCCGAGCACGGCCTCGAGCGCGCGCGCGGGGCCGTAGCCGTCGTGCCAGAGGGCGGCCAGGCCGGCCACGTACTTCGCGACCGGCGGATGCTCGTAGTTCCAGGACCAGGACTCGGGACGGAAGTCGAGAAGGGCGACGTTGAGGAGGTAGTTCCGTCCCGCCGACCAGTAACAGTCCTCGTCCCAAGCCTGCCCGAAGCCGCCGAGACGAAAGAGACGGATGGCCAGCGCGGCCGCGAACGCGGCGGCTCCGGCCCGGAGGTCGGCCGGCGCGGGGACCCACTGCCGGAGGCGATCGCCGAGCAGGGCGAGCACGAGGCCGGCGCCCGCCAGCAGCGTGACCGTCATGGCGGCGGCGTCCTCGCGATCGGCGATGTCGGCCGGCATCTCTCCGGCCCTCGCGGGCGGGACCGGGCGGAGCGCGTCCGCGGGCACGTACTCGGGGTCGCAGCGACGGCCGGGGGGAATCCAGAACAGGCGCAGCCCGCCGTCGCCGCGGTTGCGGAGCGCCACGGCGTGCGCGCCCGCCCGATAGGTGCGGATCTCCAGCACCCGCGTCGGCGGCCCCGCCGCCTCCGCGTGGAGCACGGGCTGGCCGTCGAGCTCGAGCGTGGCCGCGGAACGGCCGCTCGATTCGACGAACAGCATGTACTGGCCGCCGCGGGGGAAGAACCAGGTGCCCGTCCATTCGACGTCGCCGCACCGCTCGCAGGCGATCTCGCGCTGCACGACGCCGTCCGACCGGAGAAGGCCGCGGCCGTCGGCCGGCCGACGCTCGTGCCGGACGACCCACACGAGCGCGGTGGCCACGACGCACAGGGAGGCCACGGCCAGCCGTCCGCGCCGTGCTCTAATCACGCGGATGCAGCGGCGGCCAGCGGCGATGGCGGCGCGGGGCACCGCCGACCCCGTGCTGGCCGCGTTGATGGTGGTCCTGGCCCTCTACTACGTGGCCACGAGGGGCGTCTTCCAGGGCAAGGGATCCGGCGACGGCATCGTCGATTTCCTGTTCCTGCCGAGCGTGCTCGTGCATCACACCCTCGACGTGACCGCGGCCAGCGTGGAGTCGCGCCACTGGGACATGCCCGTCATGAACGGCCGCATGACGAACTACCTGCCCATCGGGCCGCCGATCGCATGGGCGCCCTTATACCTCCTCGGTCTCGGGATCGAGAAGGGGGTGCGCCCGCTGGGGCTCCTGGCCGGCGAGCCCTTCGGCGTCAATGCGTTCTCGTACTGGATGTGCGGGCTGGCCACGCTGCTGTGGTCGTTCGCCGGCCTCGCCGCCGCCCATCGCCTCCTGGAGCGCCATCTCGGGCGGAGCGCGGCGCGCTTCGGCGTGGCCGGCGCCGTGCTCGCCACCTCGCTCACCTGGTACATCGTGACGCAACCGCTCTATCAGCACGCCCTGTCGTTCGCCCTGGTCTCGATCCTCGTCGAGCGATGGGACTCCTGGCGCGCGGACCTCACGGTGCGGCGCTGTCTCGCCCTGGGCGCGCTCGGCGGCGCGGCGGCGTTGGTGCGCCAGCAGGACGTTGTGTGGCTCCTGCTCCCCGCGGCGGACCTCCTCGCGGGCGTCGTGCGGGATCGACGCGCGGCGTGGATCGGGCGCGGAGCGGCGATGTCCGCCGCTGCCCTCGCCGTCTTCGCGCCACAGCTCCTCGTGTGGACGTACTACTTCGGCGCCCCACGGTCGCCTCTGATGGACGTGCCCTACATGCGATGGGATGCGCCGTCGTTCGTGGGCGTCCTCTTCTCGTCGCGCGGGGGCCTGCTCGCCTGGTCCCCGATCGTGTACCTGGCCCTGGCCGGCTTGTGGCTCGGACGGCGCCGGCTGGGCGCCCTCGCCCCCGGGCTGGGCGGCCTCTTCCTCCTCCAGCTCTACGTCGACGCCGCGGCCTGGGACTGGTGGGGAAGCTGGGGCTACGGCGCGCGGCGCTTCTGCGGCCTGGCCGTCGTCTTCGCCATGGGCCTGGGCGCGCTGTGGGCGGAGGCGGAATCCTCGAGGTGGCGGCGGCGCGCCCTGGCCCTGGCGGCGGCCGTCCTGGCCCTGGGGAACTTCCTGGCCATGGAGTCCGCGCGCGCGCTGCGGCTCGGCTCGTCCGAGGACACCTGGGCGGCCTGGGAGCGGCTCTCGAGTGCCGGCGCGCCCGCGGGCGTCGTCGCCACATTCCGCCGCCTGGGATGGCCCTTCGCCTGGCCGGCCTCGATTCCGTTCGCGCTGATCCACCGTGTCCCCGTGCGGACCTTCGAGGAGGTGTACGGCTCGTACTTCTGCTACCGCGGCTTCTGGGAGCACGACGTCATGAGCGACGAGGCCCGCCTCGACCGGCCGGAGACGCGCCGATACCTCGTGAGGGGCTTCGGGGAGCCGGAACCGGAGACCCCGCTGGTGGCGGTCGAAGGCACCCCCGCGCGGCCGGCGCGCCTGCTGGCGCCGCTCTTCCGTAGCGAGGCCTTGCGCGTGCACGTGAACGGCGCGATTGCCGAAGGTCCGCCGCTCGAGATCCGATGGAACGGCGAAGCCGTGGCCGTCCAGCGCCAGCCGGAGGGGCTCGTCTTCGAGCTCCCGGCGTCGCAGGTCCGCCACGAGGTGAACGAGCTGGGCCTCGTGCTGCCGCCCGGCTCACGCCTGGCCGCGGTCCGCTTCGAGCCCACCGAGCCCGTCTCCGCCGATTTCCGCGGCCCGCCCTGGAACCGCCGGCCCGCGTCGTAGGGTCCAGGCCAGCCACCCCGTGCAGGCCGCCGCCCACAAGGAGAGCGGCAGGAGCGACGCGTGACCGTCGAGGCCGCACTTCATCCCGAGGTTCCAGGCCTGGCGCGGCGCATCGGGAGGGTTGTCGAACATGTCGATGCTCTGGGTGGAGATGGAGAGCCGGCCGCCGAGGAAGCTCGGCCACACGAGCTCCGCGTATGGACGCTCCCACTCGGTCGGGATCTCCGGCTTCACTGCCGTCACCGCGAGCATGTTGGCGGCGCTCAAGCTCACCAGCCCCGCGAAGAGGGCGGCGGCGAAGACGCCGGTGGCGCGCCTCCCCCGCCCCACCGACGCCATCGCCTCGCCGATCGCCGCCACCACCCCGCCGGCCAGCGCGGCCGCGAAGGGCAGCATCGGCACCAGGTAGCGGGGACCGGCGGCCCAGCCGCCGTCCCAGGGCGGGATCGAGGAGTTGAGCCAGAGGAAGCCGCTCACCGCCACCACGCACACCGCGACCTCGGCCCGATGACGGCGCGCGAGAAGCACCGCGCCGGGCAGGGCCAGCCCCAGCCACGGCGTGGTGTAGAGGAGGCCGCGGTACTCGCCGAAGAGGATGTTGCGCAGGGCTCCGGGGACGGGCCTCCCGATGCCCATGAACCAGCCGGTGCTGGGCTCCTCCCATGTCGAGTAGTCGTAGGGGAAGGCGAGGGGGCTGCCGAAGGCGGCGGCGTGATAGGCGAGCAGCCCGGCCAGGGGCAGCGCGCCCCCGAGGACGGCCCAGCCGGCGCGGCGCCCGCCGGCCACGAACAGTCCGTAGACGGCGATCGGCGCCATGATCAGCGCGGCCGGATACTCGGTGGCCCCGGCGAAGCCGAGCAGGGCGCCCACGGCGAGCATGCGCCCCGCGGTCGGCTCCGCCCCGCCGCGGATCTCGACCAGCAGCGCGAACGCGATGAGGGTCAGGTCGGCGGCGAGCTGGTTGCCGTAGAGGAGCGTCGCGTAGGGCAGGGCCATGGTGGCCAGGCCCCAGGCGAGGGCGAGCACGATCGACCCCACGGGGCCGAGCCCGAGGGCACGGGCCAGGCGGGCGAGGAACACCGCGGCCACCGCCGACGGCACGCCCACCGCGAGCACGATCGAGAGCCAGGCCGCCCAGGCCAGCCATCCGGGCGGCACGGGGGCGGGCGCGCCAGCGAGGGCGAAGAGCGCCGCGTAAGTCGGGAGGCAGAGGGCCGAGGCTCCCGGCGCCTTGTCGCAATACCGATGGTCGTCCCGGACCGAGACGTCCCCCGTGTTGTCCGCGAAGCGATCGATGCGGAGCGAGCCATCCTCGACCACCGCGCGCACGAGGTCGAACCGCGAGTTCTGGTTCCATCCGCCGGCCTGGTAGAAGTAGGCGTAGGTCCCGAGCAGGAGGGCGATCAGGGCCGCCGAGGGCCGCCTCATCGTCCCTGGGAGCACTCGAGGATGGCGTGGCTGTAGGGCACGCGCAGCAGGTCGTGCCGGACGTGGAGGACGACGCGCTGGAAGCTCGCCTCGGCCAGGCGGCGATACTCTCCGGGCGGCCGGACGTGACGGCCCCGGTCCTGGGCGGCGAGCAGGCGGCCCACGGCGTGCGAGTCGGGCGTGATCGTCGCGTCGAGCGAGATCAGGCGCCCGTCCGCGGCCAGCGTCCGCGCCGACGCCCTCAGCAGCGCGTCCGCACGGGCGTCGTCGAGGTGGTGGAGGAGCGCGGACAGGATCACGAGGTCGAAGGGACCCTCCGCGGCCAGGGCGCCGGGAAGGGTGACGTCGGCGCGGAAGAAGCGGCCGCGGTGGCCGTGTCGCCGGCGTGCCGCCTCGAGGTAGCGCTCGCTGAGGTCGACCCCGACGTACTCGCAGTCACCGAGGTGGTCTCGAAGCCGGGCCGTCCCGCAGCCGGCGTCGAGGACGCGGGCGCGCGGGAGGCGCCCCGGCCTCACGTATCTCCGGACGAACTCCTCCCGGAGCCGATGGGCGCCGACCAGGCCCTGCCACCAGTCGTACACCCCGGCGCGGGAGAGCGGCGCGAAGAGTCCCCGGGTGCGCTGACCCGACGAGGTCTCGCCTCTCTCCATGTCGAATGGGTTAGTGTAGCGGCTCCCGTGTTCGACGAATCTCCGTCGGGCCCGAGAGCACCCGTGACCTCTCGGCCCATCCAGCTCTCCGAACCGTGGTTCGACGAGACGGAGCACGCGCGCCTGGCGGAAGCGCTCTCCGGCCGCGTGGCCGGGGATGGGCCCTTCACCCGCCGTGTCGAGCGGCGCCTGGGCGAGCTCCTGGGCGCCGCGCGCGTCCTCCTCACCACCTCGTGCACCCACGCCCTCGAGCTCGCGCTGCTCGCGCTCGGGGTGGGACCCGGCGACGAGGTCGTCTGCCCCGCCTTCACCTTCCCCTCCACCGCCAATGCCGCCCTCCGCGTGGGCGCGCGACCGGTCTTCGCCGACATCGAAGAAGAGACGCTCGGACTGGATCCCGCCGACGTGGAGGCGCGGCTCTCCCCACGGACCGCGGCCCTCCTGCCCGTTCACTACGCGGGCGTCGCGCCCCGGATGGAGGTGCTGCTGGAGATGGCGGGGGCGAGGAACCTGCGCGTCGTGGAGGATGCCGCCCACGGCCTGGGCGCCGCCTTCGATGGCCGTCCGCTGGGCACGCTCGGCGACGCCGGGTGCTTCAGCTTCCACGAGACGAAGAACGTGACCTGCGGTGAGGGGGGCGCGGTCGTGTTCAGGGACCCCGAGACGACCCGGCGCGCGGAGATCATCCGGGACAAGGGGACGAGCCGCGCCGCCTACCTGCGAGGCGAGGTGGACAAGTACTCGTGGGTCGCCGAAGGGAGCAGCTACCTCCTCTCGGACCTCCTCGCCGCCGTCCTCGACGCGCAGCTCGACAAGCGCGAACGCATCGAGCGCCGGCGGGCGGCCGTCGCCGAGACCTACCACCGGGACCTCGCGGACTGGGCGCGCGATCACGGCGTGCGCCTGCCGCCGCGCGACGGCCGGCGCCGCACGAGCCATCCCCTGTTCTACCTGCTCTTCCCCGAAGAGGCGGATCGCGACCGCTGCCAGCGGGCGTTGCGCGAGCGCGGGATCGGCGCCGCCTTCCACTACGTCCCCCTCCACACCTCGCCGCTTGGCCGGAGCCTGGGTCCGCCCCCGCACCTGCCCGCCACCGAGCGGGTGGCGCGCGGCCTGCTGCGCCTGCCCCTGCACCCCCGCCTCGGGCCGGAGGACGTCGCGCGCGTGGTCGGGGCCGTGCGGGAATCGCTGCCCTGAAGTGGCTCTCCTCCGGTCCGGGGATGGCCACCGCGATCGCGGTCGCGGTCTTCGCCTGGCCGGCCGGCGCGGGGGCCTGGCGGTTCGCGCGCCACCAGGCCTCGGCGATCGCGTTCCCCTATCCGCTCGACTACGGGGAAGGCCCCATCCTCGACCAGGCCGTGCGGCTGGGTCATCTCGAGAACATCTACCCAGCCGACCTCTCGTCGCCGCCGTATGCCGTCGCGAACTATCCGCCGCTCCATCCCCTCCTCCAGGCGCCCTTCACGCGTCTGTTCGGTCCCGCCTACTGGTACGGGCGCCTGCTGGCCTCGGGCGGCGTCGCGCTGGCCGCGGCCGGTCTGGCCCTCGTCCTGTGGGCGCTGACGCACGACCTGCTCGCCTCTCTCGTGGCGGGGCTCGTCCTGCTGTCGTTCCCGCACGTGGTCGACTGGTCGCGGTTGAACCGCGTGGACGGGCTGGCCCTCGGGCTCGGCACCGCCGCCCTTTCCGTCCTCGTGCGCGCCCCCGATGCCCGTCGCGCGCGCCTGGCCGCCGGCCTGCTCCTGACCGCGGCCATCTACACGCGACAGTCCCACGCCCTCGCCGCCCCGCTGGCCGCCCTCGCCTGGCTCTTCGCCACGCGGCGGAGGGACGCCGCGCTCGAGCTGGCCGCCGTCGTGGCCGGGACCTGCCTCGCGCTGTTCCTGGCGCTGCAAGTGGCCACGGGGGGCGGGTTCTTCCGCCACGTCGTGACCGCCAACGTGAACCCGTTCTTCTGGGGCCGCGCGTGGCCGTACCTCCGGGAGGTGTGGACGCAGGCGCCGTGGCTGGTGCTGGCCGCGCTCGCGCTCGCCCTGGCCGGGTGGCGGGCGGACTCGTCGTGGTGGCTGGTAGTGCCCTACCTGGCCGGCGCGACCGTTTCCGCGCTCACGATCGGCAAGGTCGGCTCGGGAGTGAACTACCTGTACGAGCTGTTCGCCGCGCTCTCCCTGGCCGCGGGCGCCCTGCTGGCCCGGGCGCGCCGGCGGCCCTGGGCCCGCATCGCGCTCCTCCTCGTCGTGGCCTGGCAGGTGCGCGCGCTGAACCTGTGGACGATCGCCCATCGAGAGGAGCCGCTGCGGGCACGGCTCGCGCAGCGCGAGGAGATCGCGCGCGTGGCCGCGCTCGTCCGCGCCGCCCCGGGGCCGGTGCTGGCCGACGAGCTCATGGGCCTGATGCCCCTCGCCGGCCGGCGCGTCTACTTCCAGCCCTTCGAGTTCCGGCTGCTCGCCTACGCGGGGCGCTGGGACGAGGAGCGCCTGGCGCGCGACATCGAGGAGGGGCGGTTCCCGCTCATCCTCCTCTACGAGCCTCCGGACTGGGACTCGGTGGCGGAGCGCTGGTCGGAGCCGCTGCGCCAGGCGATCTTCCACAGGTACCGGCTCGTGGATCGCGCCGCCGACACCGGGATCTATCGGCCCGCCGACTGAAAGCGCGGAAAGGCGCCCCCTCTCTCAGCGGTCCAGCACCACCCAGGTGGCGCTGGCCACCCGCGCGGCCTCGTCGCAGCCGAGGTGGTCGTGGTCCATCAGGTAGAAGTGGAGCTCGGCCCACGAATATCCGCCACGCCGCACGAACGGGGCCAGCGCGTCGCGCGCCGAGCGTCCGGGCTCGCGCTCGACCGCCTCCTTCAAGTCCGGATGGAACCATCGGGGGTCGATCCGCCGGTAGGGTCCGAAGAACCAGTGCAGGTACACCGCGCTGTAGACGACGCTCACGGCGAGCAGGGCCGCGCCCACTCCGCGCCGGGCCTGCCATGCTCGCGCCAGGACGAGGGCGGTGAGGAGGGACAGGAACGGCCAGGCGCCGATCGCTCGCAGCGCATGGGGGACGCCCTCCCAGCACAGGGCGGCGGGCGCGAGGCCGAGCCCGGCGCCGACCGCGAGGAGGCTGGCCAGGCGCGCGTCCTCGACGGTGGCGGAGCCGCCGGCTCCGCGGACGAGGCGCCGGACCAGCCAGGCGACGGCGAGGACGAGGGCGAGCAGGTCCACCGCGCCCAGGACCCCCGAGATGCCGGTCGAGTGGCGGAGGTTCGCGTCGCCCCACAGGAAGAGGAAGCTCGGCCGAAGGTGCTCCTGGAGGTTGTCGAGGAACGTGAAGAGGAGGAAGAGCGGCTCCGGGGTTCCGCCGCGAGACGAGCGGCTCCACTCGCGCCAGGCAGGGTTGAAGATCGACAGCTCGCGCGCGCGGCCCATGATCGTCCCCTGGATCGTGAGGACGGCCAGGGGCACGAACGCCACCACGAAGGTGACGAGCACCACCAGGAGGCCGCGGACGTGGATCTTGCCCCGGCGCCATTGCACGACCAGCACCAGGGGAAGCCACACGCCGGCCTGGAGCCGCGTCGGCGTGTAGGAATACATGGCCAGGGCCACCAGCAGCCCGGCCGCGGCGAGGGCGAGGCGGCGCGCGGGGGCGAGCAGCAGCAGGGCCGTGCCCCAGACCAGCAAGGCGGGACCGAGGGGCGGGTCCCAGGCGATGCGCGAGAACTGGAACGACCAGGGAGAGAGCGCGGCGGCCACCGCCGCGGTCACGGCCAGCCGCCCGCCGCCCAGGTGCCGCGCGACCACGACCAGCCCCGTGATGGTGACGACGTTCGCCAGGGCGGCGATCCCCCGGAGGCTGGCGATGGAGCTGCCGAAGAGCCGCGACCAGGCGAGGGCGAAGTAGATGTAGGTCGGGCCGAAGACGCCGCCGCCATGGGCCCACGGGAACAGCGGCCACCTTGCCCCATCGGTGGCTCCCGTCTCCGCCAGGCAGCGCACGTGGACCGCGCCCAGCGTCTCGTCCATCCAGTAGCCGTAGGGGGCGCCGGCCAGGCCCACGAACCGGACGGCGCACCAGGCCACCGCGACGACCACGAGGGCGGCGGCGACGGGATCGCCGAGGACGAGGGGACGGGCCCGACCGGACGCGTCCGCGGCTCCTGAGGCGGTCATGGGAGAGCGGGCACTGTGCCACAGCCTCCACCGCCTCGCCAGCCTGATCCCATCGCCTCCCGCCTTCCTGTACGATGCTCCAGCTCCGCGGACGCATGCATGACCTCTGCGGCCCTCGCGCGCCCGAGGCCGGCCTGAGCCGGGCGGACGGCCTCGTGGCCGCGGCTATCTCCGTTGCCACGCTGGTCCAGACCGCCTGGTTCCTTCGCGCGATGCATCGCTTCACGGGCGCGCCCGGCGGCGTGCTCGACGACGCCTACATCCACTTCCAGTTCGCCACCCAGCTCGCGCGAGGGCACTTCTTCGAGTGGACGCCGGGCGGGGGCTATTCCACGGGGGCGACCAGCATGCTCTGGCCGGTGCTGCTCGCACCCGCGTACTGGCTCGGCCTGCGCGAGGGGCGGATGGCCCTGTGGGCGGCCGCACTCGGCGCCATCGCACTCTGGGTGTCGGCGTGGGGCGCCTACCGCATCCTCTCGGAAGCGCTGGGATCGCGTCGCTGGGGAGGAGTGGGGGCCGCCCTGGTGACGACGAGCGGCGCGTTCCTGTGGGGCTGCTTTGGGGGCATGGAGGTGCCGCTGGTCGCCGCGATGGTGGTCGGCGTGGTGCGCGCCAGGCAGTCCTCGCGGCGGCGGACGGCGCTCGTCCTGGCCGCCCTGCTGCCGCTGGCGCGTCCGGACTGGATGCCGGTCACGCTGCTCGTCGCCGGGCTCTACGCGTTGGAGGAACGCCGCCTCTGGCCCCTCACTGCCCTGGCCCCGGCCACCGCCGGCATGGCGCTGAACCTCGCGCTGACCGGCCACGTCGCGACCAACGCCGCCCTCTCGAGGCTCCTCGCCTTCGATCCCAACCTGACCTGGCCAGGCGTGGCCCGAACGTGGTCGCGCCAGGCCGTGGAGCTGTTTCGGGACCATCTCGGACGGTCCCGATTGCTTCCCTTCGGGGCGCCGGTGCTGGCCGCGATCGGCGCCATCCGGCCTTCGAGGGCGGTGCGGCTGGCCGCGCTCTCCGCCCTGATCGGCCTGCTCGCGACGGTCACCGTCGCCGACCCCTTCCGTCAGTCGAACCGCTACCAGCTCCCGGCCCTGCCCGCGCTGCTCATCGCCGCCGTCGCGGGTGTGGCCACCCTCGTCTCGGTCCTCCCGAGCACGCGGGTGCGCGCGGCCGTGGCTGCGGGATTCGCGGTCGTCCTGATCGGCTCCCAGGTTTCGTCCCTGGCCAGGCACAACGACGCGTTCGCGCACGGCTGCCGCGACATCCGGCTGCAGCAGGTCGAGATGGGGCGCTGGATGAGGGCGCACCTGCCCCCGGGCACGCGCATCGCGCTCAACGACGCCGGCGCCATCCCGCTCTTCAGCCAGCTCCCCGCCCTCGACCTGATCGGGGTGGCGACGCCGGGGTTCCCCGCAGAGTGGCGCGAGGGCGAGGGGGCCGTCTACGAGGCCCTCGAGCGCCTGCCCACGGACCACCGGCCGCAATACTTCGTCATCTACCCCCGCTGGGTGAACCTGCCCGACCTCCTCGGCCCGGTCGTCCATACGGTGTCGATCGCGGACAACCGCACCTGCGGCGAGGCGGAGAAGGTCCTGTTCCAGGCCAGATGGGACGTCGCCCACAGCGGCGACCAGCCGCTCCTGGCGCACGCCGGTACCATCGTCGACGAGGTCGACGTGGCGGACCTGGAGAGCGAGCGCGCCCATGAGTACGCGACGGATCGGCCCTCGCGCACCATCTACCGGCGCGAGCGGTGCCAGGGCAGTTGGGTCTCGGAAGGCGGCCGCGTCATGCACGTCTTCGAGCGCATGCGCGTGACGTTGGCCCCCGGCCGCGAGGCACACCTGGTCTGGCGCACGGACGCCTGGCAGCCGGCCCGGGTCCGCGTCCTCGTGGACGGACGGGTCGCCGCACGCACCGCGCTGTCCGAGGTCCGCGCATTCGTCGAGCCGGAAGTGACCCTTCCCGCCACCCTGATGACGCGCGCGCGCCCCGAGATCCGCGTCGAGCTGGAAGAGCCCGGCGAGATGTCGACCTTCCACTACTGGGTGCTGCAGTGAAGGCGCGGCGCCGCCACCCTACCGCGGGACGTAGACGTACTGCGGCCGCGTCCTCATCCCGGTCACGGGGAAGAACACCGCCGGATCCGTGAACAGCTCCCGCTCCCGCACGTAGGCCGCCTCGAGCTCCGGCATGAAGAAGTAGCTCTCCGGCTCGTCGATGACGATGGCGCGAAAGCGCCGGGCGCGGATCGCCGCGCGGTGCTCCTCGGCCAGGGCCTCGCTCTCGGGAAGCCCGACCTTCAGGACGTCGAACACCTGCATCGCGTGAGCGTAGGCGCGGCCTCCCGCGCGTGCGGCCAGGTAGCCGTGGTAGGGCACGAGCACGTCGCCGTCGACGTCGGCCAGGGTCGCCAGGACCTGCTCACCGGCCTGCCGGTCGGCCGTCCCGGGGACGTCGAGGCGCGGGTCGTAGGCGAGAAGGGCGAACTGGGCCAGGCCCAGGCCGTGGACGGCGATCTGCGCGGCCATCCCGCGCCGTGGCTCCCATCCTTCGAGGCGTCGCCCGAGGGTGGCCAGGGCCAGGCCGAAGAGGATCGCGATCGCGGCGTAGGCGGGCAGCAGCACGTTGTCGTATCCGCCCGCCTGCAAGCGCGAGCGGTAGGCCCCCCCGACCATTCCCACCGTGACGGCCAGCCAGAAGAGGGATCGCTCCCGGGAGGGCAGGAGCGCGAGACCGAGCAGGCCCGCCGCCACCGCGACGGGGAGATGGGAGAGGACGTCCCCCGTCCAGAACGAGACGTACACGGATCGGATCCATGGGTGCAGGAACGGGAACCGGAGGACGTAGAAGCTGTACCAGCCTCCGCTGGCCCACTGCAGCAGGGCCGTCGAGATCACGACGACGGCGGCGAGGCTCCCCCCCAGCCAGGCCCCGCGCCGCGGCGTGGACAGCATCACGAGGGCGATGGGCGGAAGGCACATGGCGAGCGCGGTCTGCTTCGTGAGGCACGACAGCCCGAAGAGCAGGCCGGCCAGGACCAGGGGCCGCGCCGAGCGCGCCCGCTGCAGGACGAGCAGGGCCAGGAGGAACAGGGCCAGGAAGAGCGAGTCCACTCTGGCCACGTCCAGCCAGGCCCCGCCGATGCGGTAGGTGGCGGCGAAGAGGCCGGCGGCGGCCATCCCCCCCGCACGGCTCCCCGTCTCGAAGCGCACGAGCGCGAAGAGGGCCGCGAAGCACGCGATCGACGAGACGAGCGAGACCGCGCGCAGGGGGAGGAAGCCGAGCCCGGTGACGCGGGCCACGAGGGCGGAGACCCAGAAGTACAGCGGCGGATACTCGTAGGGAATGAAGTCGAGGCGCGGGGCGACGTAGAGGCCCCGGCCCTCCAGGACTCGCGCCACGTGCTGCAGGGACCCGCCCTCCATCCACTCCAGCTCGAACGGGTAGCCCAGGCGCAGGCCGGCCACCACCACGTACACGAGAAGGTAGGCGCCGGCCGCCGCCGGCAGGGCGTAGCGCAGGGCGATGGCCGTGGCCGCCCGCGCCCCCTCGAGACGCGTCACGCCGGTCCCCGGACCTCGTAGACCGTGAGCAGCGGGACCCCTTCGACCTGGATCTCGTGGACGGCGCGCGCGCCCCGCAGCCTCTCCCGCAGCGCGGGGTACTGGGGCCACCGCATCTCGTGCGTCAGCACCACCACGTCGGCCAGCGACTCGTCGGGGACGATGACGACGGCCGGGCTCAGGCGGCCCGCGCGGTAGTACCAGTCCACGTGGCGCAGGTACTCCTGGTTGTTGGGCTGGAAGAACACGCGGACGCCGCTCGGGTAGCGGCGGTCGAGGAAGCGCGCGAGGTCCAGGTACCACAGGTCGTAGTACTGGATCTCGAAGCCGTAGCGCTCGGCCCCGCGCAGCCCTCCGACCAGCGCGTTGTAGTACGAGAGGTGATAGGGATGGAGCCGGACCATCGTCCAGCCCATCGGCACGAGCAGGGCGGCGAGGGCGACGGCCCAGGTGACGGCGGCGCCGCGCGCGGCCAGCCCGAGCGCCGACGCCGCCGACCGCGCCAGCGCGTCGAGGCCGACCGCGGCCAGGATGGCGAGGAAGGGGAAGAAGGGCAGGAAGAGCTTGACGCCCCCGTACTTCGGCACGCCGGGCAGGGCCACCGCGCCGATCGTGAAGGCGGCGTTGAGCAGCACCAGGATGTCGAGGCTCCTCGCCTCGCCGCCCACCCGCAGCCCGAGGTCGGGCACGCGTCCTCGCGCGAGCGCGGCCGCGGTGCCGGCCAGGGCCAGGCCCAGGATGGGGAGAGGCGTCGTGATCGCGGTCATCACGAAGGGGGC
The DNA here is from genome assembly GCA_041481445.1 of Vicinamibacteria bacterium. Lineage (GTDB taxonomy): Bacteria > Acidobacteriota > Vicinamibacteria > Fen-336 > Fen-336 > AA29. The sequence goes on along the minus strand of JBGPBV010000011.1, from coordinate 61,543 downwards.
GTGCCACGGCGCGAACGGCACGTCGTAGATCGTCCGGCGGTAGTAGAAGAGCGAGGGGTGGTGGTCGAGGTAGAAGCGGAGGTAGTCGGCGAGGCGCGGGAGCGTGTGCGTCCAGAGCCAGGGCCAGACCGTGATCGCGACGGCCGGGCCCAGGGTCACCATGAGGACGAGGGCCAGAGGCGGGCGGAGCGAGCGCGCGCGGCCCGCCGCCGCTCGCCACGGGCGCTCGGTGAGCAGCCAGTGCGCGAAGAGCGGCAGCGCGACCAGGGCGCCGTTGATCTTGGTGGCCATCGCGATCCCCGCCGCCACCCCCGCCGCCAGCGCCCAGCCGCGCGAGCCTGGAAGGGGGCGCGCCGCGCGCCAGTAGCAGGCGACGGCCAGGAAGTACGTGGCGGCGCTGGCCACGTCGAGGTTCTCGAGGTGGGAATCGAAGAAGAAGCGCGGCATCACGAGCAGGCACATCGGGGCGGCCACCGCCACCGTGGGGCCGTAGGTCGGCCAGCACACCAGGAACACGAGGCCGGCCAGCGCGGTGGAGAGGGCCATGATCCCCGTCCGCGCCGCCTCGATCTCGTCGAGCCAGCCCAGGCCGTCGTGGAAGACGGCGATCCCGGCGGCCAGGACGAGCTTGGCCACCGGTGGATGCACCCGGTTCTGGACGAAGTAGCGGTCGATCACCTCCGGACGGAAGGCGTCGCCGCCGTGACCCAGCGTCCGCCAGGCCTCGGCGAACCAGGCCTTGTAGACCTGGGCCGCGCCGAGATAGAAACCGGCGTCGTCGGTGAGCGGGATGTCCACCCGCCCGATCCAGAGCGCGCCGCCATAGAGGCCGACCACCAGGACGAAGGCCAGCCATCGGCGACGCGCCGCGTGTGCGGGCGCCGCCCTTGGCTCCGCTCTCGCCGCCGGCGCGTCCGTGAGTCCTGCCACGGCCATGAGGGCGCGGCCACTGTGCCACAACGCGGAGGGCCGGGCCAGTTCGGCCGCGGCGGGCGGCCGCGGCCCCATTCTGTACAATGTGCCGCCCCCGGCCGCGCGATCCCTCACGAGGACGAAATGGACGGCGAGAGACGCCTCATCGTCACCGCCGACGACCTCGGCCTCCACCCCCGGATCGACGCCGGGATCCTCCGCTGCCACAAGGAGGGCATCGTGACCAGCGCCTCCATCTGCCCGAGCGGCGCCAGCTTCGCGGAGGCGGCGCGCAGCGCCCGCGACACCGGCCTCGACGTGGGCGTGCACCTGACCCTGGTCGGCGAGGTGCCGGTCTCCCCTCCCGAGACCCTGCCCACGCTCGCCCCCGGCGGCCGGTTCCCGCGCGGCTACGCCGCGCTGTTCCGGCGCCTCCTCCTGGGCCGGATCCGCACGCCGGAGCTCGAGCGGGAGCTGGACGCGCAGGTCGCGCGCGTCCGCGACGCCGGCCTCGAGGTGAGCCACCTCGACAGCCATCAGCACGTCCACCTGCACCCCTCGCTGCTGCCGCTGACCCTCCGCCTGGCGCGCCGCTTCGGCATCCGCGCCCTGCGCGCCGCCTCGCGGGTGTCCGGACTGGCCGGGGTGCGCCCGGCCCTGCTCGCGTTCTTCGCCCACCGCGCGGCCCGGCACGCCCGCGCGGAGGGGCTGAAGGTCCCGGACGCCGTCCTCGGCCTGGCCGAGACGGGCGGCCTCAGCGAGCGGCGACTGCTGCGGCTGGTCGAGCACCTCACTCCCGGCACCAGCGAGCTCGTCTGCCATCCCGGCTCCGCCGACGACGAGGTCGAGGCCACCTACGAATGGCACTTCCATTGGGACGAGGAGGCGCGCGCGCTCACCAGCCCGCGGGTGCGCGAGGCGCTCGCCGCGAAGGGCATCCGGCTCGTCCGCCACCGCGACCTGTGAGAGCGGCGCTGGTAGACTAGGCTCAGATGCTCCGCCCCTTCCTGGGCCCCCGCGGTTACACCTGCCAGCTCAAGCGGACCTACGGCAAGGACTTCTGCGTGGAGGAGTGCCCGACCCTGCGGTCGGTGCACCTCTACGACTACGCGCGGGTCGAGTCGCCCTCCGACCTGCCGCCGCCCGACGACTGGACGATCGACGTCGCCATCCTGGACATGAACCACGGCTGGCCCAACCTCGGCCACGACTCGATCGTGCACGCGGTGCAGGACGCCGCCTGCGACGTCTCGCCGCTGCTCGAGCCGGCCGGGCTGCGCATCCGCGCGATCTCCTTCGAGGTGCGGCAGCGGCACATGATCCCCGAGGGGCCGGGCGGCCGCTTCGCGCTCTACCTGGGTACGGGCGGCCCCGGACACATCGATCCGCACCTCAACGACGGCCGGACCGAGGGCACGCAGGGCCTCCGCGAGGACCCGGGCTGGGAGCCGCGCCTGTTCGCGTTGTTCGACCGCATTGCCGGGGCGCCGGACACCGCGCTCCTCGCCGTCTGCCACAGCTTCGGGGTGATGTGCCGCTGGTCGGACGTGGCCCATCCCGTCCTGCGCTCGGCGGAGAAGGGCGGCAAGAGCGCGGGCATCCTCGAGAACGTCCTCACCGACGAGGGCGTGCATCACCCGTGGTTCGGCCAGCTCGCGGAGGACCTGCCGGACCACCGCCGCCTGCGCATCGTGGACCACCGCCTGTACGACCTCGTCCCGCCCGCGGGCCCCCTGGCCCAGGGCGCGGTGGCCATCGGCTACGAGACGCGGGGAGTGGGCGGTCCGCGGGGCGAGGCCCTGACCATGGTCGAGTGGGCGCGCGACCCCGAAGGGGTCATGCCCCGCATCTTCGCGGTCAACCACCACCCCGAGATCGTCGACCGCTCGCGGCAGATGCTCGTCCTCCGCCACAAGCTCGACCGGGGCGAGGTGAGCCGCGAGTGGTTCGACGACCGCGCGCGCGTCCTGACCGAGACCTACCCCGACGACGCCGCCGACTACCCGCTCCACCTGACCTCGGACTACACGCTCATGGCCCCCTTGCGCTACCACCTCTACCGGCAGGTGAGGCTGCGCGCGGCCGCGCACGGCCTGACGCTGCCCCTGCACGAGAGCGAGATGCTGGCCGCCGCCTCCGCGCGTCCCGCGGACGCCTGAGGACTCGACGCCCGCGCCTGGCCCAGGCCGCCGATGAACCCCCAGCCGCCCTTCCCGGCCGACCTCACCCCGGAGGAGGAGATCGCGCGCTTCGAGGCCCTCAAGCCGCAGCTGCAGGAGGTCTGGCAGGCGCTCGTCGACCGCGACGAGGAGGCGTACACCTCCGTCGTCGTGCCCTCGCTCACCCTCGACCAGTCGGAGCTGCGCAGGCTCCCGGGCGCGAGCTTCTACGAGGAGCGGCTGCTCTTCCTGCTCATCCGCCTGCGCAACCCCCGCGCGCGCATGGTCTTCGTCACCTCGCAGCCCGTCCACCCGCTCATCCTCGAGTACTACTTCCAGTTCCTGGCCGGCATCCCGGCCAGCCACGCCCGCGGGCGCCTGACCCTGCTCTGCGCGCACGACGCCTCCCCGCGCGCGCTGACCGAGAAGATCCTCGAGCGCCCACGGCTCCTCCAGCGCATCCGGGAGGGCATCGAGGACCACACGCGCGCCTACCTCACCGTCTTCAACTCCACGCCCCTGGAGCGGCGGCTGGCCGTGCTGCTGGACATCCCGCTCAACGGCGTGGACCCGAACCTCATCCACCTGGGCACGAAATCGGGCAGCCGCAAGGTCTTCCGCGACGCGGGGGTGGAGCTGCCGCTCGGGTTCGAGGACCTGCGCACGGAGCACGACGTGGTGAATGCGCTCGCTGACCTCAAGAAGGCGCGCCCGGGCTTGCGCCGCGCGGTGGTGAAGCTCAACGAGAGCTTCTCCGGCGAGGGGAACGCGCTCTTCCGGTACCCGCAGGAGATGAGCCTCCCGGCCGTGCACGACCAGCTCCGCGCGCTGGACTTCGCGGTCCCCGCGGAGACGCCCGTCCTCTACTTCGAGAAGCTCGGACGCATGGGCGGCATCGTCGAGGAGTTCATCGAGGCCCCGGAGAAGGCCTCCCCCAGCACCCAGATGCGCATCAGCCCCAGGGGAGAGGTGCTCCCGATCTCGACGCACGACCAGCTCCTGGGCGGCTCCAGCGGGCAGGTCTTCCTCGGCTGCGTGTTCCCGGCCGCGGAGGCCTACCGCATGCGGATGCAGGAGGAGGCGATCAAGATCGGGCGGGTGCTGGCCGCGCACGGCGTGGTCAGCCGCTTCGGGGTGGACTTCCTGGTCTGGCGCAGCGACCCCGACGCGGAGTGGAGCCTGGCCGCCCTCGAGATCAACCTGCGCATGGGCGGCACCACGCACCCCTACCTGGCCCTGCAGTTCCTGACCGGAGGGAAGCTCGACCCCGCCACCGGCCTCTTCCTCTCCCCCTCCGGCCACACCAAGTACTACCGCGCGACCGACAACCTGCACTCCGAGATGTACCGCGGCCTGCTCCCCGAGGACCTCATCGACATCCTGACCGTGAACAAGCTGCACTACAGCCACGGGACGGAGTCGGGCGTGCTGTTCCACCTGATCGGCGCCCTCTCGCAGTTCGGCAAGGTCGGCCTGACCGCCATCGCGAACAGCCCGGGAGAAGTGGACGAGCTGTACCAGCGCACGCTGGTGGTGCTGGACCGCGAGGCGCACCTGGGGCGGGCGCCGATCGTGGATCCGGGAGCGATCGGCGAGATCTGAGAGCCCGGGCGGGCGGCTCCGGCCGCGGCTACTTCCGGCGCGTGGCCTTCGCTCCCGGCACCGCGCGCATCTTGCGCGCGGCCCAGAACGCGTCGAGGTCGCGCTTGGAGGCGGCGAAGGCCATCGCGATGAGGCGCGCCTTCTCGATCTCCCGGGCGTCGGGCTGGAGGGCGCGTGCGGTCTGGACGGCCAGCGCGACCAGTGGATCGGTCTGGGCCGCCTTCATCTCCTTCGGCCCGACGCGGAAGGGCGCGGCCAGGCCGAGGCCGGCGTCGTCGTCGACCGCGAAGGCCTCCGCGGCCCGCGGGGGCGCCGGCCGCTCGTCCTTTCCCGCCGGACGCCCGCGGGCCGCCTCGCGCACCGCCGCCCGTGCGGCGTCGATCTCCTGGCGGAGCCGCTGGACCTCCGCCACCAGGCGCGGCACCTCCTGGCGCGCCGCCTCCAGCGTCTCCACGATCGCGCGGCCCTTCTCGCCGGGGGCGTAGAGATGGACGGCGTCAAAGGCGTCGGCGGCCCGGAGCGTGAACAGCCCGAGGCCCGCCTCCGCCTGCTGGCGCCAGCCACGGTCGCCCAGGCGCGCCACGCGCGCCAGCAGCGCCTGCAGCTCCTCGTCCGACAACGGCCGGCCCGCGCTCATCGCCCGATCACCTTCCTGGCCTCCTCCTTCGCCTCCTCGAGCGTCCGCAGGGCGCCGTCGAGCTGGCGCTCGTAGACGGCGCGCACGATGCGGCCGACCTCCGGTCCCGGAGGCAGGCCCAGCTCCAGGACGTGCCGGCCCTGCAACAGCGGGGCGGGCAGATGCTCGGCGACCTCGAGCTGCTGGACGCGCTCGCGGAACCATTCCATGGCCACGGGCGGGAAGTCGCCGGTGCGTCCGAGGCAGTCGGCGCGGGCCACGCGGTAGAGCAGCCCGGGCTCGCAGCGGCGAGCCAGCCGCCGGATGGCGCCGTCGGAGACACGCTCGCGGTCATCGTAGAACTGGCCCGGCTTGAGATGGTTGCCGACGAGGCCGAGCACCTGGCCGCGCACGTCGTAACCGTGCTGGCGATGCACGCCCCAGCGGTCGAGGAGGGCGACGGTGGGCGCCAGTCCCGCCTCCTCGTGGCCGTACGAGCGTAGCCGGCCCTCCAGCATGCCGGTGGTGGACGGCTTGCCGAGGTCGTGGCACAGGGTGCCGAGCACGACGGCCAGGGCGCGCGGCGTGTCGAGCCCTTCGAGGAGCGGGACGGCCTCGTCGACGGCGAGCAGCGTGTGCGTCCACACGTCGCCCTCCGGATGCCATTCCGGATCCTGCGGCGTGCCGATGAGCGGCACCAGCTCGGGGGCGACCGCGGGCAGCATCCCCCAGTCCCGCAGGAGGGCGAGGCCCCGGGAGGGACGGCGCGCCTTGAGCAGCAGCTTCTGGACCTCGCCGAGGACGCGCTCGGCGGGGAGCTCGCGGAGCGGCATGGACGCGCAGAGCCGCGCGGTTTCGGGGTCGACCGTCATCTCGAAGCGCGCGGCGAGCTGCACGGCCCGGAGGGCGCGCAGGGGGTCGTCGCCGAAGGTGTCGAGGTCGACCGCGCGCAGGAGCCGGAGCTGGAGGTCGCGCTGGCCGCCGAACGGGTCGACGACGGCGCGCGCGAACGGGTCGTACAGGATGGCGTTGATGGTGAAGTCGCGGCGGCGCGCCGCCTCTTCCAGGCCGAGGCCGGGATCGCCGCTCACCGCGATGCCGCGGTGGCCGGGTCCGGCCTTGGAGTCCCGGCGCGGCAGCGAGACGTCCACCGCGCCCTCCGCCCCTTCGAGCCCGCTCACCTTGAGCACGGTGAAGGCCTCGCCGACCGCGTCCACCCGGCCCAGGCGCGCCAGCGTCTCCTTGAGCCGCGGGAGCGGGAGGCCGAACACCTCCACGTCGAGGTCCTTGTGCGGAAGGCCGAGGAGGCGATCGCGCACGGCGCCGCCCACGAGGTAGGGCCGCCCCCCGGCGTCCCTGAGCACCTCCAGGAGGCGGCGGACTCCGGAAGGGACCACCAGGTCCACGATCGGATCGTAGCACGCACGCTCGAGCCCGAATGGCGCCATGAACCGCGCGGCTCATCCCCCGCGCGCGAGCCCGGACGCTATAGTGGTCGGAGGGGGAGGCGCCCATGACGAAGAAGGTCCGCAAGACGCAGGCCGGCCGGCGGGCGGCGAAGGAGATCCCCGAGAAGGACGCGCCGGAGCCCGCAATGGTCCCCTCGGCGACGGCGGTGGCGGCGGAAGCCCTGGCCACGGGCGTGGTCCCCCTCGAATCGCAGAGTCGGCACTCCGAAGACAGGCCGGTCCCGGACGATGCCGACTTCGTCGGGGACGAGACGCTCGGGGGGGACAACCCCACGCCCGACGAGAACCAGGTGGACGACGTGGGACGGGCCATGGGCGTGCAGGAAGAGGACAGCGGCGCGTTGCGCTCGTCCGCCGAGATCCTCGATCGACGCGACCGCCATCGCGGACAGCTCGAGGCCCCGGACCCGCATCGGGGAACCCGGCGAGGCTGAGGGAAATCCGACATTTCTCGGCGCGCACTGCGGGTTCTTGCACAGCGGCGCGCGCGCGATGGGCGGACACGACGGCCGGCCGCATGCCGGCCGTTGCTCTTTGTGCGCGCGTGAATTAGCGCGCCCCCGGCCGCGGCCTCGCAACCGACGCGCGTGACCCGCATCACCGGGCGCGACTCTTGCAACGAGCGGCGTGAAGCCGGAGCCGCTCGCGGAGAACCCTCCCGCGAAAGGGCGGCCGGCGAGGAGACCCGTGATGCGCACCGTCGCCCTGACCGCTCTCATGCTCGCCGCGCTGGCCAACGTGGGGACGTCTGCGGAGAAGGTCCGCAAGCCGAGGCTCGACCTGCGCGCGGCGCCGCGCATGGCCTTCTCGCCCGTCAACGTGCTGCTCACCGCGGAGCTGACGGGCGGTGACGACGTCGACCAGTTCTATTGCCCCGAGCTGGAGTGGAACTGGGACGACGGGGGCAAGAGCGTGCAGGAGTCGGACTGCCCCCCGCTGGAAGCGGGCGGCACCTTCGAGCGGCGCTTCACCGCCGAGCACGCGTTCCGGCAGGCCGGGACCTACAACGTGAAGATCACGATGCGCAAGGCGAACCGCTCGATCGCGGTGGCCACGGCCACGGTGACCGTCCACGCCGGCGCCGGCGACCTGTCGTCGAACTGAGGCGGCGGCCCCCGGGAGCTACTCGGCCCCGCCCACCTCCTCCAGCAGGAGGTCGAGGGCCCGCTCCGCCGCCTCCTCCAGCAGCCGCGCCAGCGGCTCGGTCTGGAGCTGGAAGGCCGCCTGCAGCGCCTCGTCCAGCCGCGCGGCGTCCGCACCGTGAAGGAGCGGCCGGCGCGATCCCGCCTTCACCATGAGGTGGGAGGCGGCCAGCCGCGCCACGAGGCCGTTCGCGCGCGGGAAGGGCAGGATCTCCATCAGGCGGGCGAGGACGAGCGCGCCCTGCTGGGGGGCCTTGAGCTCGCGCGCGCTGTCGCTCCCGAGCCACTCCTGGAGGATGGCCAGCCGCGAGGCGATGAACTCCGGAGGCGCCGGTGGCGGGCCGTCCGCGCGCGCGCGGGGCTCGGTGCGCAGGGTGCGCGAGCCGGTGACGGCGGCCCCCCAATCCAGCAGGGCGTCGACGCTCAGGGGAGCACGCGCATCGACGGCGGAGAGGGCGCGGCGCAGGGCGGCGGTGGTCTCCCCCTCCGCTTCGGTGCCGGCGATCCCGGCCAGCTCGACGCTGCCGCGCACCTGCGCGTCGATGAGGGCCGCCTCCAGCGCGGGCGCGACGGGGTCGCGGCCGGCGAGCAGCCGGGCCAGGCGCTTCTCCTTGAGCGACGCGCTGGTCCCGAGCCTCAGGCCCCGGGCCTCGACCATGGTCCTCTCACCCGGCTAGCGTACAATGCCTGAAGGTCGGGTCCCTTTCGAACGGAGACGTCATGAGACTTGTTGTGCCGTGCGCCGTCCTCGTCGTCGCCGCCCTCGCCGCATCCGCCCCCGCGGGGGACGAACCCAAGCCGAAGAAGCCCAAGCTCGACATCCGGGCCACGCCGCGGATGGCCTTCTCCCCCGTCAACATCCTGCTCACGGCGGAGCTGACCGGAGGAGACGACGTCGAGGAGTACTACTGCCCGGAGCTGGAGTGGGACTGGGACGACGGCGGCAAGAGCGTGCACGAAGCCGACTGCCCGGAGTACGAGCCCGGCAAGAGCAAGATCGAGCGTCGCTACACCGCCGAGCACGCGTACCCCAACGCGGGCATGTACAACGTCAAGCTCACCATGCGGCACGCGAGCAAGACGCTGGTCACGACCACGATCAAGATCACGGTGCGCCCCGGCCTCGGCGACCGGACGCTGGAAGGTCCGGGAGGCGACTAGCCGCCCGTTCCGCTCACCGCCGGTTCCGCCGCGAGCGAGGGCGCGAAATCAAGGCTCGTCTGCTGCAACCGGCGATCCTGGTCTCATGCATTACTCATACTCTCGAGAAATTCCTTGTTGGACTTGGTCTTCGAGAGCCTCTCCAGGAGCAGCTCCATCGCTTCCACCGGTGAGAGCGCGGTGAGCACCTTGCGCAGGATCCAGGCGCGGTTGAGCTCGTCCTTGGGGACGAGCAGCTCCTCCTTGCGCGTGCCGCTGCGGTTGATGTCGATCGAGGGGAACACGCGCTTGTCGGTCAGCTTGCGGTCGAGGACGATCTCCGCGTTGCCCGTCCCCTTGAACTCCTCGAAGATGACGTCGTCCATGCGCGAGCCCGTCTCCACGAGGGCGGAGGCGATGATGGTCAGGGACCCCCCCTCCTCGACGTTGCGCGCCGCCCCGAAGAACCGCTTGGGGCGCTGGAGGGCGTTGGAGTCGACACCTCCCGAGAGCACCTTGCCGGAGGCGGGCACGATCGTGTTGTAGGCGCGGGCCAGCCGGGTGATGGAGTCGAGCAGGATCACGACGTCCTTCTTGTGCTCGACCAGCCTCTTCGCCTTCTCCAGCACCATCTCCGCCACCTGCACGTGGCGGTCGGCCGGCTCGTCGAAGGTGGACGAGATGACCTCGCCGTGCACGGACCGCTGCATGTCCGTGACCTCCTCCGGACGCTCGTCGATGAGGAGGACGATCAGCACGATCTCGGGGTGGTTGGTGGTGATGGCGTTGGCGATGGCCTGCAGCAGCATCGTCTTGCCGGTGCGGGGGGCGGCCACGATGAGGGCGCGCTGCCCCTTCCCCAGCGGGTCCATCAGGTCCAGCACACGGGTGGACAGGTTCTCCGCGGTCGTCTCCAGCCGGATGCGGTCGGCGGGATAGAGGGGCGTGAGGTTGTCGAAGAAGATCTTCTCCTTCGAGCGGTCGGGCGGCTCGAAGTTGACGGCGTCCACCTTGATGAGCGCGAAGTAGCGCTCGTCGTCCTTGGGCGGACGGATCTGGCCGGAGATGGTGTCGCCCGTGCGCAGGTCGAACTTGCGGATCTGCGAGGGCGAGACGTAGATGTCGTCGGGCCCGGGCAGGTAGCAGTACTCGGGCGCGCGCAGGAACCCGAAGCCGTCGGGCAGGATCTCCAGCACCCCCTCGGAGAAGATCAGCCCCTCCTTCTCCGCCTGGGCGCGCAGGATCTGGAACACCAGCTCCTGCTTCTTCATGGTGGCCGCGCCCGGGATCTCGAGGGACTTCGCGACGTGGGCCAGCTCGCGGATGCCCATCTCCTTCAGGACGGCCAGGTCCAGGCGCCCCGGACCTTCGGCCACCGCCGGGACGGCGGGCGCGGCCGGCGACGCGATCACGGTCGGCGCCGCCGGCTCCGCGGCGGCCTCCGTGGCCGGCGCCTCCCCGGCCTCGGCTTCCGCCACGGCCGCGGGCGCGGGCGCGGCGGGATCACCCTCGCCGACGGCGGCCGCCGGGCGCGGGCGGTCACCCTTGGGCGGACGCCCCCGCCTCGGTGGGCCCGAGGACTTGGAGTTCGAGTCGTCGTTGTCCATGGCTCTTTCCCGAGGAGATGGACGGCGGGAGACGCGCGAGGCCCGACCGGAGCGCTTGGGCGGGAGACAAGAAGCTATCGAAACCGTTCGCGCGTGTCAATCCCCGAAGCGGGCGGGCTCCGGCCGGGCGGCGACCTGCGTCACTCCGCCTCCGGCAGCAGCCTCTTCGTGTATCCCGCCTCCCGGAGGCGATGGAACGCCGCCATCACCCCGGGGGGAACAACCTGCGGGATCGACCACCCTCTCCGCCCGTACACGAGGAGGCGTTGCAGGTCGCCGACCATGATGTGGATGACGTCCTCCTGCGTGTCGTTCACGTGGTGATAGTCCCAGACCGCGCGTGCGTCCTCCTCGATGGTCACGCTGCATCATAGAACGTACACTTGGGCCTCCTCCTGCACTCGAGGGGTCCCTTGCGCGTGGAAGACGGCGGCTCGTCCGAGGCCACGGTCCTCGGGCTGGACAACATCCCGCTCGAGCTCCCGATCGCGGGGGCGGGCAGCCGTGCCCTCTCCGCGTTCCTCGACTACCTGATCGTGGGCATCGTCGTCATCGTCTGGGGCGTGAGCTGCGCATTGGTCGGCGGCCTGGCCAAGCTCGGATGGTGGGCGTTGGCCGCGTTCCTGATCGGCTTCTTCGTCATCGAGTACGGCTACTTCGCCGGCCTGGAGATCGCGCGGCAGGGCCAGACCTTCGGGAAGTGGGCGCTCGGCCTGCGCGTGGTCACGCGGGACGGGGGGCGCCCGGGCACCTCGGCGTTCCTCATCCGGAACGCGGTGCGCACGGTGGACCTGCTCGTGGGCGTCCCGATGATGGCCACCGATGGGCTGGCCCGGCGGCTGGGGGATCGCCTCGGGGGGACGCTGGTGGTGCACGTCCACGCGCCGGCGCGAGAGACGGTCGCCCGCCGCACGCCGCGCGGGTGGGACGCGCAGGAGGCGGCCCTGCTCGAGACCTTCCTTCGCCGCGCCCGCGACATGGAGGCCTGGAGGGCGCAGCGGCTGGCCGGGCAGCTCCTCGGGTGCATCGCGGAGGACGATCCGGACCTGGCCGCCAGCATCGACCCCGGGCTCGGGCCGGTCGAGGCGCTGCGCCGCCTCGTCGAGGCGACGGAGGCCTGAGTTGGAGTACCAGACGCTCGTGCGCCTGCGCTCGGCGGTCTGGGACGGGTTCGAGCGCCGCCTGCGCGACGCCCATGCCGATCCCCGGAAGCTGGGCTACGACGACCTCGAGGCGATGGCCCTCTCCTACCGCCAGGTGATGCACGATCACGCGCTGGTGGCGGCGCGCTTCCCGGGCACGGGCGCCGCCACCCGCCTGCGACGGCTCGCCCTGCAAGGCACGCACTGGCTCCACCGCGATACGGTGGACCACCTGCCCGGCCTGGGCGAGTTCTTCGCCCGGCGGTTCCCCCTCGCCTTCCGCGCCCATGCCGTGCACCTGGCGGCGGCTTTCGCGCTGTTCACGACCGCCCTCGTCTTCGGCGCCGCCCTCGCGATCGTCCAGCCCGGCGCGGGCACGGCGATCCTCGGCCGCGAGGCCGTCGAAGGCCTGCGCCGCGGACACCTGTGGACGGAGTCGCTCGTGAGCACCGTCCCGCCGTCCGTGACCTCGTCCGGCATCGCCACCAACAACATGTCGGTCGCCATCGCGGGGTGGGCCGGGGGCGCGGCGCTGGGTCTGGGCGCCCTCTACGTGATCCTCCTCAACGGCTTCCTCCTCGGCGCCGTCGTGGCCACGACCCTTCACTACGGCCTGGCCGGCGACCTGCTCGAGTTCGTGTCCGCGCACGGGCCGCTCGAGATCACGCTCATCCTCACCACCGCCGCCGGCGGGCTCGCCCTCGGCCAGGCGCTGGTGGCGGCGGAGGACGTGCCGCGCCGCCTTGCCCTCGCCCGGGCCACCCGCGAAGCCCTGATCCTGCTCGTCGGGTGCCTGCCGTGGTTCCTTCTCCTGGGCGTGGTCGAGGCCGTGATCTCTCCCGCCCCCGCCGTGCCCGCCACCCTCAAGCTCTCGCTCGGGCTGGCCCTGGAGGCCGTCTTCCTGCTCCTGGCCTGGAACCCCCGACTCTCGTGACGACGGCGGCGACGCTCGCGCCCGCGGTTCCCTTCCGGCAGATGCTGGACGAGGCGGTGCGGCACGCGCGCCGCCACTTCAAGCGGATCTATCCCGCGGCCGCGATCCCCCTGGCCCTGTCCGCGGGAGCGCTGCCGCTGGTCCAGGGCCTCTTCTTCGGCGACGTGTTCGCGTCGGCGCAGGCCCGGCACACGGACATGACACGCGTGATCGTCGGCGGAGGCCTGTTCGTGTTCGCGATGCTCGTCTTCATCGCGGTGTCCGGCCTGGGCTACGGCGCGATGTTCGCGGCGGCGACGGACGCCCTGGCGGGGCGCGAGGTGTCCATGCGGCGCGCCTGGGGCGCGATGGTGCAGCCGCGGGCGCTGGGGACGTTCCTGCTCGTCGGCTTCGTGGTGGCCCTGGGCTCGCTGTTCTGCCTGCTGCCTGGGCTCTACCTCGGCCTCCTCTACGCCTTCATCGTGCCCGTGATGATCGAGGAGTCGCGCTTCGGGAGGTCGGCCATGGGACGGAGCTCGGAGCTGGCCCGCTACAACCCGCAGCGGCAATTCGACGCCGATCCGCGCCTCCACGTCTTCGTCACCGTGATCGTCGGCAGCATGCTCGGCTACACGATCAACCTCCTCGTCCAGCTCCCGTTCATCATCCTCCAGCAGCTCGTCATGTTCCGCGACGTGGCGGGCGGCCAGCGGCCGGACCCCGCCCAGCTCATGGCCCGCATGACCTGGGTGCAGGTACCCACGCAGATGCTGGGCGCGCTCACCAACAGCGCCGTGTACCTCTACGTCTCCTTCGGCATCGCCCTCCTGTTCTTCGACGTCCGACGGCGCAAGGAGGGCCTGGACCTGGAAGCGGCCGTGGCCAGCCTGGTGGAGCGCCACCGCGCGCGACGCCAGCCGTGACCCCGCGCGCCGACCTCGAGGTCCTCCAGCGCGTGGTGCGCGAGAGCGGCGTGGACCAGAACGTGCCGCGGCCGGCCTGGCCCGGGTATGCGCGGGCGCTGGCGGAGGCGTTCTCGGCGTGGGTCGAGCGGTGGTTCCCCCGTGCGCGCGGCCTGCACGAGATCGGGGGCGCGATCGGCGCCTGGATGACGGTGGCGGCGGCCGTCCTCGTCCTGGCCGTGCTCGCCTTCGTCGTGCGCGCGGTGCTGCAGACGCGGCGCCGGCGCCGGGCGGCCGGAGCCGCCTCCCCGCCGTACCGCGTGCCCGCCGCCGCCGGCCCTCCCGAGCGCGACCGCGGTGCCTGGCGGCGGGAGATCGAGGGCCGGCTCGGGGCGGGCGACCTGTCGGGGGCGCTCGAGGCGCTGTGGTGGTGGTTCGCGCGCGCGGTCTCGGACGCGCGGGTGGACCCCGCGTGGACCAGCCGCGAGCTGCTCGCCCACGCGAACCGTCCGGACCTGGCGCCCCTCGCCGTCGCCCTCGACCGCCTCCTCTACGGGGCCGAGCGGCCAGGGGCGGAGGCCATTCGGCGGTTCCTGCGCCGGGGTGAGGAGGCGCTGGCGTGAGCGAGCGGCGCCTCGTGCTCACAGCGGTGGCCGCGACCCTGCTCATGGCCATGGCCGGGATCGTCCTTCTCGGCTCGCAGGGATCGGCCGACGCGAGCAGCCTCTCCCGCGCCGCCAGCGGCTGGCTGGCCGCGCGCCGGTACCTGGAGGAGACGGGGACGCGCGTGGCGCTCATCGACCACGACCTCGACGAGCCGCCGGGCCGCGGCGTGCTCGTGCTGGCATTCCCCTGGCAGCGCCTGGCCTTCGAGGACACGACCTCCGCCGTGGAGCGCCAGCTCCAGCAGGGTGGCGCGGTCCTCCTCGCCTACACGGACCATCCGGACGACGCGGAGACGGACGTCGGGAGGGCCCTGGGCCTCTCCTGGCAGGATCGCCGGCCGCCACCGCCGCTCCGGCCGCGCGCCTGGTGGGCGTACGCGTCCGAGGAATGGACGCTGGCCGGCGAGCCCCCGGACGGGCCCCGCGAGGTGCGGATCACCGCCCTGCGACGCGCGCCGGGGGCGCCGCCGGCGGCGACCGTCCTCCTCCGCGACGGCCGGGGTCGGCCGGTCGCCTTCTCGTTCCCGCGGCGGCGCGGCCGCGTCGTGGTGCTGCCGGCCGACGTGTTCGCCAATGCGCGGCTCCTCGGTCCCGGCAACGCCGACCTGCTGGAGACCCTGCGCCGGGACCTCGGGGACGCGGCCTGGCTCTTCGACGAGTTCCACCACGGGCTTCGCGCGGAGCCCGGCCCCGCCGTGACCGGTCCCCAGCGGATCCTGCTCCTGTACGTGCTCCAGATCGCGTTCCTGTACGGGCTGTGCGCCCTGGCCGTCGTGCGGCGGTTCGGTCCCGCCTGGCGCGACGAGGCCGTGCCCGGAGGCTCGGCGGCCACCTTCCTGATCGGCCTGGGGACGCTGCACGACCGTCTCGGTCACCATGGCGAGGCGGCCCGCCGGCTCGTGGCTCGAGCCCAGGAGCTGGACCCTCGACTGACCCTGGCTTCGCCGCCGGTGGCCGGCGGACGGGAGCTGCTGGCGCTGGCCCGGCAGATCGGCGCCGCGCAATCACGGAAGGACGACAGCGCATGAGCGTCACCAACCCGCGTGCGGAGACGGCGGCACGCCTCCTGGGCGCCCTCGACGGAGTGGTCCTGGGGCAACGCGCGGCCACGGAGTGCCTCCTCGCCGCCTACATCGCGGGCGGCCATGCCCTGCTCGAAGGCGTGCCGGGCATCGGCAAGACGCTCCTGGCCCGCGCGTTCGCCTCCGCCCTGGGCCTCCGCTTCGCGCGCGTCCAGTTCACCCCCGACGTGATGCCCACCGACCTCATCGGGATGAACGTGTTCGAGCCCTCGTCCCAGGCCTTCCGCCTGAGCCGGGGACCGGTGTTCACGCAGGTGCTGATGGCGGACGAGATCAACCGCACGCCCCCCAAGACGCAGTCCGCGCTCCTGGAAGCGATGCAGGAACGCCAGGTCACGATCGACGGCACTTCCCACCCCCTGGCGCCCGAGTTCTTCGTCATGGCCACGGAGAACCCCGTCGAGTTCGAGGGCACCTATCCCCTGCCCGAGGCGCAGCTCGACCGCTTCCTCTTGAAGATCGACATGGGGCTGCCGGATGCCGCCTCCGAGATCGAGCTGTACCGGCGGGCGGTGAGCGGCGAGCTCGGAGGCTGGAGCGGAGGACGCCTGCCGGAGGCGATCGTCAGCCCGGACGAGGCGTGCGCCCTGCGCGCGGCGAGCCGGGAGGCCCACGTCGCTCCCGAGCTGCTTCCCTACCTGGCCGCGCTGGCCGACGCGGTGCGGCGCTCGCCCCACGTCGAGCTCGGAGTCAGCCCCCGCGGCGCCCTGTCCCTGCTCGAGACGGCACGGGCGGCCGCGCTGATCGCCGGGCGCGACTTCGTGCTGCCGGACGACTTCAAGCGCTTCCTGGTGCCGTGCTGGGGCCATCGCCTGATCGTCAAGGCGGAGTCGGAGCTCGAGGGACAGACGCCGGCCCAGATCCTCCAGCAGACCGCCGCCTCCGTGGACGTGCCGCGCCGATGATGCCGGCGCCGCGGGCCATCCTGGCCGCCGGAGTGGCCACCCTGGCCCTCGCCGTCGCGGTGGCGGTGCCCTGGATGGCGGCGGTGGCGATGGCGGCGGACGTGTTGATCGTCATCGCCATGGTGGTGGACGGACGGCGGGCGGCGGCGGTGCCGGTGAGAGCCGTGCGCAGCTGGCCTCCGCTCCTGGTGCAGGGCGCGGCGGCCCGGGTGGGGGTCCGGGTTTCCGCGCCGGCTGGCGTCGTGGTCGTGGCGCGCGAGGCCCTCCATCCCGCGCTCGCCGACCAACCCCTCCGCCAGCGGCTCGTGGGCGCCGCCCCGGACGAGGTGCAGTGGGAGTACACGATCGTGCCCGTCCGGCGCGGGGAGCACATGGTCGGCCCCCTCACCGTGCGCGTCCTCGGCCCCTGGGGCCTGGCCTGGGCCCAGCGCGACGTCCTGCCGGAAGGGGTCCGGCGCGTCTATCCGCAGACGCGCTGGCAGGGGCGGGTGGGTCGCCTGCTCGCGCTGGCCCACCGCCGCGAGCTGGGACGCGCACCGCTGCGGCTCCGCGGGACGGGCACGGAGCCGTACGCCCTGCGCGACTACCAGCCGGGCGATCCCCCCACGCGGATCCAGTGGAAGGCCTCGGCGCAGCGGGGCCGGCTGATCACGCGCGAGGACACCTGGGAGCGCGGGACGCGGCTGGTGGTGCTGCTCGATTGCGCGCGCGCGATGGCCTCGACCGACGGCGGGCGCAGCAAGCTCGACCACGCCCTGGCGGCGGCGCTGGCCCTCGTCCGCGTCGGCCTCAGCCGCGGCGACCGCGTCACCGTCGTCGGGTTCTCCGACCGCATCGAGCGCATGGTCCGCGCCCATTCGGGGAGTCGCGCCGCCGGCGAGGCCTACGCCGCGCTCTACGACCTCGAGGCGCGGCTGGCCGAGCCCGCGTACGACCTGGCCGTGGAGACGGCCTCCGCGGTCGAGCCCCGGCGCGCCACCGTGATGCTGCTGACCTCCGTCGTGGACCTCGCGGCGGCGGAGCTGCTCCAGGCCGCCCTCGTGCGCCTGGCCCGAAAGCATCGGCCCGTGCTCGTCAACCTGGAGGACCCGGACCTCGTACGATTGGCCCTGGGCCGGCCGGAGCGGCCGGAGGAGGCGTTCGCCAAGACGGCGAGCCTCGAGATGCTGCTGGCCAACCGCCGGCTGGGCCGGCGGCTCCAGCGCGCGGGCATCGCGGTCGCGGTGGCGGCGGCCGACCAGCTCGCCTGGCGGACGCTCGAATCCTATCTCGGGGCCTCGCGCCGGTCGGGTCGGGGGGCGCGTCAGTTCACGGCCCGGCACACGATCGGGCACCTGCCCCCTCTGACCACCATGTCGCCGATGCGCTCGACGTAGCAGAGCCGGCCGGTGCTGTCGCCGCAGAACGAACGAAAGCCCGTCCGTCCCGGCTGGGCCGGAAAGGCCACGTAGGCGTACGCGCGGAGGCTGGGGGTCGCAGGTGCGAAGGGCGCGACGTCCACGGCAGGACCCGCGTAGAACCGGTGGTGGTAGCCGCGCGGAGCATCCGGGGAGAGCGCGTCGCCGGCGACCAGCGAGGATCCGTGGAAGCCCGGCACGCACTGATCCGGCTCCGCCAGGCACTCGAGCGTGCCGAAGTAGCCGCCATTGACCCGCCGGTATCGCTCTTCCGCCTCCATCACGTGCCGCACGTCGGCGATCGCCCTCTGCTCGTTGCCGGCCACTCGCATGCGCGGGAGAAACGGAACGGCGATCCCGGCCCCGATCCCGATCAGGATCGGCATGATCAGGACGGAGATGGCGGCGAGCACGATCCCACCGACCGCGAGCTCCCTTCCGCCGTACTCGTCGGGCTCGCGGCTGGCCTTGACCACCCCTACCACGCCGAGGACGACCGCCAGCATCGCCCCGACCAGGAGAAGGCCGAGAGTCGGGATGCTCAGGATCCCGAGGACCAGCGAGGCGATCGCGTAGCCACGTCGCCGCGGACCAGGCGCGGTCTCGGGCATGCGGCGGAGTCTACCCGGAACCGGCGGCGCCGCCGTGTGTATTAAGGTGTGCGTCATGCCGAACGCCGCGAAGCGCAAGCCGGCTCCGCGCCGCCGCCCCGCGGCCCCGGCGACCGCCGGCACGACGTCCGTCGAAGGGGTCCTGGCCGCGCTGCGCGAGGAGGTGGCGGCGCTGCGACAGGTCGTGGCCGCGAACACGGATGCGATGTCCGCGCCCGCCGGCCTCGTGACGCGGCTGGGCGAGAGTGCCGACCTCCTGGCCCGTTCCGCGGCCGAGCTGCCGCGGGCCGAGGACTTCGAGCCACTGGCCGACCACCTCTACGAGCTCGCGCAGAGCGCGCCCCGGCTGGTGGAGAGCCTGGAGGCGGTGCGCGCGGCGGTGGGGCCGCTGGACATGGCGGCGCGGAGCCTGGGCGAGGTCGCGGAGACGCTGGCGGCCACGCACCACGGCTGGGCGGAATCGCTGCTGCGGCTCCCGCGGGCCGAAGACTACGAGCCGCTGACCGAGCCCCTGCGCGAGTTCGCGCGGGTGTCGCCCCTGCTGGCGGAGACGCTCTCGTCGGTGGTCAAGGCGGTCACTCCGCTGCCGGGCATGGTCGAGGAGGTCCTGGGCGCCGCCCGCACCGGGCGCCCGGGGCGCGAGGCCTCACGCGGGAAAGGTGGCGATACCCTGCGCGGGCCGCTCGAAGAGGCCGCGGACCAGATGGCGGCGGCGCGCGCCACCATCCGGGAGAGCCTGGCCACCCTGCCGCGCGACCCCGCCTATGGAAAGGCGGCCACCCAGCTCCGAGAGCTGGCCACCGTCTCGCCCTCGCTGATGGAATGGATGCGCCAGCTCCCGGAGATCAGCCTGCCGCTGGGGGAGGCGTTCGCCTCCCTCGACCGGGCGGCGAAGGTCCTCGAGATCGCGGAGCGCGCGGCCCGCAGCGCCCTGGAGGACTGACGGGAGACGCGCTCGCCGCCGGAACCCCGGGCCCGGTCCCGGTGTCGAAACCGGCATGGCGATGCGCACGAGCGTCAAGCGATCAGGCCTCAGCGCGGACATCAACGTCACCCCGATGGCCGACATCATGATCGTGCTGCTCATCATCTTCATGATCGCGGTGCCGGCGATGAGGACGCCACCGGTCCCGCTCCCGGACGCGCGGAACGCCCGCGCGCACCCGGAAGATCCGCTCGTCGTGGTGGTCACCGCGACGGGCGGCGTCTCCGTGGGAACGGACGCCATGCCGAACCTGGACGCCCTCGACGCCTACGTGCGGGCGCGCGTGGACACGTCGAGGGGACCCGTCCCCATCGTCGTGCAGGCGGACCGGGACGCGGACTACGCGACAGTCGCCCGCGTCCTCGAGGCCTGCCGGCGGGCCGGGGTCGCCGAGATCGGCCTCGCGACGCGCCCGCGCGTGGGCGGCTGAGCGCCGAGTCGTTCCAGAACGAGTCGCCATCCGGAGTCGCCGAGGGGCAGACGGCACACCCAAAATGATCGCAGAAATATCTTGATTTGGTGCCATGATCCATGGCACTATCTCATCTAGTTTCTAGCTTCCTTGGGGGTGCGGATGCGACGGGTCCTCCTGACCTTGGCCGTCCTGGGAGCCTTACCCATGGCGTGCCACACGATTACCGAAGAGCTGCCGAGCCGGCCTTCAGCCGTTACCGGCGTGGCCGGGGGAACGCCGACCATCATCGTGCAGGTTCCGGTGCCGACCCCGACCCCCGTCCCCTCGACGCCGGTGGCCTCGCCGGCCCCGCGCACCTCGCCCACGCCCGCGCCCGGCGCGACGCCGACCCCCGAGCCCAACTCGGGCGAGCAGAATCGCAATCCCGTGGCCCGCGTGGCCTGCAGCGTGTACTTCGTCGAGTGCAACGGCGAGATCGTGCCGGGCAGCAAGGGCGCGACCTCGGCGCAGGTCGGCTGCCGCGTTCACCTCGACGCCACCACCAAGGACGCCGGCAACGACCACACGTACCGCACCGAGCCGAACTGGGTCTTCAGCAACCCCGGCATGATCGAGCGCTCCGGCAACAGCGCCTGGAACCCGGCGATCACGGCCAAGGGACCGCACTACCAGTCGATGTACGCCGAAGCGAACGGGGTGCGGTGCGACTCGTTCGGAATCAACTTCCACTAAGTCGGCGGCTCGGCCCCAGGACCAGTTCCGTCGTCGTGGCCCGCGACCCTTCGCGACCGAGGTCGCGCGCGAACTTGATCGCGCTCGGGGTCCGGTACTTCTCGAGGTAGGCGCGGTCGACGGCGTCCTTTCCGGTAGACTTCCGCGCCATGCGCCTGCCCTCCTTCCTCCTGCTGATCGCGCTCACCGGATGTGCGACCACCTCGACCCCCCGCGCGGGGACGCCGGCCACGGCCGCCCCCAGCCCCAGCCCGGCACCCTCACCCGCCGACGCCCTGGCCACGCGCACGGCAAGGCTCGAGAACCAGGACGGCTTCCTGCCGCTCCACTGGGACGCCAAGGAGGGCAAGCTCTTCCTCGAGATCCCCCGTATGGGCGAGGAGATGATCTACCAGGTCTCGCTCTCCGCGGGCGTCGGGTCCAATCCCATCGGACTCGACCGCAACCAGCTCGGGGATACGCACCTGGTGCGCTTCGACCGCGTGGGACCCAAGGTCCTGCTCGTCCAGCCCAACCTCCATTTCCGCGCCCTGGGAGGCAGCGCGTCCGAGCGCAAGGCGGTCGAGGAGAGCTTCGCCTCCTCCGTCTTGTGGTCGTTCAAGGTCGAGGCGGACAGCGGCGGGCGCGTGCTCGTCGACGCCACCGACTTCTTCCTGCGCGACGCCCACGGCGTGGCCGCGCGCCTGCGCGACGCCCAGCAGGGCAGCTACAGCGTCGACGGCGCCCGCAGCGCGCTGTTCCTGCCCCGCACCAAGGCCTTTCCCCGGAACACCGAGGTCGAAGCCACCATCACGCTGGTGACGCGGGAACGGCCGGGCGCGCTCGTCTCCTCGGTGACGCCGGTGCCGGACAGCCTGACCGTGCGCGAGCACCACTCGTTCGTCCAGCTCCCGCCGCCGGGCTATGTGCCGCGCCGGCTCGACCCTCGCGCCGGATTCTTCGGCATCGAGGTGTACGACTACGCGAGCCCGTTCGCGGGCCCGCTGGAGAAGCGCTTCATCGCCCGGCATCGCCTGGAGAAGAGGGACCCCTCGGCGGCGGTGTCGGAGGCGGTGCAGCCCATCGTCTATTACGTCGACAACGCGGCCCCCGAGCCCATCCGCAGCGCGCTGGTGGAGGGCGCCTCCTGGTGGAAGGAGGCCTTCGAGAAGGCCGGGTTCCACAACGCGTACGAGGTCCGCGTCCTGCCCGAGGACGCCGACCCCATGGACATCCGCTACAACGTCGTGAACTGGGTCCATCGCTCGACCCGCGGCTGGTCCTACGGCGAGGCCGTCATCGACCCCCGCACGGGCGAGATCCTCAAGGGCAACGTCTCCCTCGGCTCGCTCCGCATCCGCCAGGACGTGACGATCGCCTCCGGGCTCATCCCGCCCTACGAGGGGCCGAACCCGGAGATCCTGGCCACGCTCGACCCTTCGGTCTCGCCTACCGGGATGGCGCTGGCCCGCATCCGCCAGCTCGCTGCCCACGAGGTCGGCCACACCCTCGGCCTCGACCACAACTTCGCGGCGAGCACGTACGGCCGGGCCTCGGTGATGGACTACCCGGCGCCGCAGGTCTCGATCCGCGACGGCCGCCTCGACCTCTCCGACGCCTACGGCCGCGGGATCGGCCCCTTCGACGCCTTCTCCATCCGCTACGGCTACTCGCAGCTCCCGCCGGGCACGGATGAAGAGGCGGCGCTGGCCGGGATCGTGGCCGAGGGCGTGAAGGCGGGGATGCTGTTCGTCTCCGACGAGCACTCGCGCGATCCCGGCACCGCCCACCCGCTGGGCGCGGTGTGGGACAACGGGGCGGACCCCATCGAGTCGCTGCGCCACGAGATGGAAGTGCGGCGGATCGCCCTCGAGCACTTCGGCCTCTCGAGCCTGCGCCCCGGCCAGCCGCTGTCCGAGCTGGAGCCCCTCCTGCTGCCCCTCTACCTCCACCACCGGTACCAGCTCGAGGCCGCGCTCAAGTCGCTCGGCGGCGTCTTCTTCACCTACGCGGTGCGCGAGGCCAAGGGACCGGCGGCGGGCACGGTGGTGCCGGAGACGGTGCGGCGCATCGTCGCCCCCGAGCGGCAGCGCGAGGCGCTGCGGCTGGCCCTGGCCACGCTGGAGCCGGATTTCCTGGCCGTGCCCCAGCGGATCCTGGACCTCATCCCGCCTCCCGCCGCCCACTACGGCTCGGGCACCGCGGAGCGCTTCGAGCGCGCGACCGCGCCCGTCTTCGATCCCATCGCCGCCGTGCGCGCCTCCGCCGCCGTCACCCTCGGCGCCCTGCTTCACCCCGCGCGGGCGGCCCGCCTCGACCGTTTCCACGCCGAGGACGCGCGGAACCCGTCGCTCGCGGAAGTCACGAAGGCGCTCGTGGATCGCCTGTCGGCGGCGGCGCCGGAAGAGGGCTCGCGGGCGGCCATCCGCCGGGCCGTGCGCGACGTCGCGGTGTCCCGGCTGATGGAGGTCGCGGGCGACCGCGCCTCCGAC
This sequence comes from Vicinamibacteria bacterium, assembly GCA_041481445.1. Classification (GTDB taxonomy): domain Bacteria; phylum Acidobacteriota; class Vicinamibacteria; order Fen-336; family Fen-336; genus AA29. The sequence goes on along the minus strand of JBGPBV010000011.1, from coordinate 38,676 downwards.
GCCGCCGTGCGCGCGGGCTACGAGGCCGCCCTGCGCGACCTCGCCCAGCGCCTGCGCGCGGCGCCGGGCCGCGACGCGGAAGGCGCCGACCGGCGGTCCACGGTGGACGCGATCGCGCGCTTCCTCGACCGCCCCGGCCGCACGGGCGAGCCGGCGCCCGTCCCCACGCCGCCGCCGGGACCGCCTATCGGCTGAGGGGCGTCCGGACCGCGGGCACGTCCTCGAGGAACCGCTCGAAGCCGTCCGTGTCCCAGGTGAGCACGGTCGTGACACGCGCCTTCTGCGCGACGGCGGCGATCAGCGCGTCGTACACCGCTCCGCCGCGGATGCCGGCGTCACGGCATCGGCGGAGAACGCGCCAATACGCGGACGAGGCCAGCGCGACCAGGGGGGCTTTCGACCAGTTCGCCTCGAGCAGGGGGAGGGCCGCTTCCGGCCGCAATCGGTATGGCTCGGGCAGCCGGGTGAGCACGGAGTACGCCTCGGCCAGCGAATGCGCGGCCAACACCGCCACGTCCCCCGCCGCCTGTCGCCGCTCCAGCTCCTTTCGCGTCGCCTCGTGATGCTCGTGCCAGGAGCAGACGGCGGCCACGAGGCAGTTGGTGTCGAGGAGGTAACGGCTCAATCGCGGGAGCCGCGGCGTCGGACGGAGTCGAGCGTCTCCGCGACGACCGCCGCCGTCATTGGAGGCACCGGCGACCGCGGCACGGCCACCGTGAGGCCACCCCGCTTGACGATCGTGACCTCCAAGGGGGCCGGCTCGATCTCGATGCGGCCGTCCCGGACCCGGACCTCCAGCTGCGCCCCCGCCTCGATCCTCGCCTCCCGTCGGATGGCCTTGGGCAGCACCAGCCGGCCCGCCCTATCCATGGTGGTCTTCATGGTGCGAATGTTGCCACGAATCATGGCAGGGAGTCCACCGGCGGCCGGCCCACGCGGTACAGCATCTCCCCGGCCTGGGGGACCACCATGGCCCGCCCGCCCGCGGCCTCCGCCCAGGCCGCGGCGTCCACGCGCGCCGGGTCCTGGTAGCCGAGGTTGATCCGAAGGCAGCGCTCGCGCGGGATGCCGGTGGCGAGGGTGACGCGGATGCGCGGCGTCTCCACCGCCCGCCCCGCGTCGTAGGTGCCCAGCCCCTTCACGTGCGTGGAGTGGGCCAGGATGCCCCCCGGGTAGCCGCGGAAGCGGTCCCACTGCGCGAGGAAGTAGTCGCGACAGTGGTAACCGACCTCGTCGATGAGCCGGCCGTGCACGTAGCTGACCTCGGGCACGTGGGGCGCGTAGATCACGACCTCGCCCCCGTCCGCCACCGCCGGCTCCGTCTTGTACATGCCCTTGGCCGCCGTCCACAGGTCGTCGTACATCCGGGGCATGACCGCGAGCACGCGGTCGACGGGCTCGTCGAGCCAGACGATGTGGCGCCGCGCGGACAGGGCCGCCGCCTGCCGCCAGGCCTCGTGGGTGTCGCCGCAGAAGAGGCCGGCCACGCCCTCGTGCGTCACCACCAGGGCGAGGAGGGAGACGGGCGTGTGGAGGAGGGAGGCGGCGCGGTCGATCACCGCGCGCACCGGCGTCTCCGCCGTCCCGATCACCTCGTAGCTGCTGATGAGCGCGCCGAGCCAGTGCGTGAAGTGGATGATGGCGGGGGCGGCGATCCCCGGGAAGAGGTACTTGGTCCCGCCGGAGAAGCCCACCACCTCGTGCGGGAAGACGGGCCCGCAGACGAGCACGTGGTCGTACTCGACGACGAGCCGGTTGAGGGAGACGGGCACGGCCTCCTTCAGGCGTCCGCCCGTGAGGGCGGCGATCTCCGCGGCCGGGATCGTCCCCAGCTCCACGAACGTCGAGGGGTCGTCCCAGCGGTGGTTGAAGATCCGGCGGCCGCCGGCCCGGCCGTCCGCCACCGGGCGCCCCACCAGCCGGCCCAGGTGCTCGTCGTCCATCGGCATGTGGGTGCCGAGCGCGACCAGGTAGTCGAGCGCGGCCACCCTCGGCCCCAGCGCGCGCTCCAGGACGTCGAACATCAGGGGCATCGGCATCGTCCGCGTCCCGTCGGGGATGAGGACGATGACCCGCCGGCCGTCCAGGGGAAGACGGGCGAGCCCCTCCGCGGCCACGCGCGCGATCTCCTCGGGCGGGAGGTACCCGTCGGCGAGCCCGCGTCCGACCGTGGTCACGGCGTCACCTCGCGGAAGAAGACCCGGGAGCGATTATCCACCCGCGCCCTTCACGACGCGCGGGCGTCGACGCGCACGCCGTCCTGGACGCGGTCGCTCGGGTGCACGATGACGCGCGCGCCCGCCGCCACCCCGGACGTCACCTCCGCCTCCAGGCCGTTGCGGCGGCCGATCGTGACCGGCCGGAGGCGGGCGCGGCCGCCCTCCACCACGAAGACGGCCCACTCCTCGCCACGCCGGAACAGGCTCGTGGTGGGGACCTTGACCACGTCGGGCGCCTCCCAGATCACGATGCGCACCTCGACCCGGTAGCCGTCCCCGAGCGCCTTCCAGGCCTCGAGGGGGTCCTCGAGGTCCACGATCACGTTGACGCGCTGCTCCTCGACTCCGAGGGCGGAAACCTTCATGAACCCGGAGGGCTCGACGCGGCGCACCTTGCCGCGGAGGGTCCGGTCGCCGCCCCATTGCTCGATCAGCACGGGGTTGCCGGGGCGGACCTTGACGGCGTCGGTGGAAAGCAGGTCGGAGACGATCTCGAGCTCGCGCGGGTCCCCCAGCTCCAGGAGCGGCTCCCCCGCCCCCAGGACCGACTCGCTCTCCCGCAGGCGCTTGAGCACGACGCCGTCGATGGGCGAGCGGATCGGGATCGCGCGGCCGCCGGCCGCGGACGGCGGGGCGGCGCGGGCCTCGGCCATCTCGCGCTCGTGCTCGGCGGTGGTCACCCCGAACTCCGCCGCGCGCAGGGCCTCCTCCGCGGCGCGGAAGGCCGTCTCCTTCTCCTCGAGCGCCTCGGAGGACACGATCCGCTGGCCGGCCAGCGCGCGCGTCCGCTCCAGGTCCGACCGGGCGAGGGCCAGGGCGGCCTGGGCCCGCTCGCGCTCCGCCCGCGCTCGGCCCACGCTGGCCACGGCGGCGCCCGCCCCCGCCCGCGCCTCCGCGGCGGCGCGCGCGTCGAGCAGGACGGGATCGACGGGGAGGAAGGAGGCCACGGCGGCGCCGCGCGCGACCGCGTCCCCCGGCTCCAGCTCGATGCGCAGGACGCGCCCGGCCACGGGCGCGGAGACCACGAACCGCTCGTGCACGCGCGTCTCGCCCTCCTCGTCCACGGTGACGCGCAACGGGCCCTTCTGGACGGTGGCCACGTCCGACTCGATGGCCCGGGGCCACAGGGCCACCGCGAGCAGGGCCGCGACCAGGCCCAGGGCGCCCAGCAGTCTCGGGTTGCGGAGGTGGCGGCTCACCGTCTCACTCCCTCGTCTTGAGCACCGCCACGAGGTCGAGGCGGTCGAGCTTGCGGCGGACGACGAGGCCGGACACCGCGGAGGCGAGGATGACGGTCAGGGCGGACCAGGCGCCGCTCTGGGGCGTGACGACGAGCGGGATCCGGTAGAGCTCGTTCTCCAGCGCGGTGAGGGCCCAGCGGGCCAGGCCCCAGCCGATGAGCAGCCCCAGGGGCAGGGCGAGGACGGTCAGCAGGGCCAGCTCGCCGAGCAGGATGAGCGAGATCTCCCCGATCGTGAAGCCCAGGACGCGCAGGCTGGCCAGCTCGCGGCTGCGCTCGGACAGCGAGATGCGCGCCGCGTTGTACACGACGCCGAAGGCGATGATCACGGCGAAGCCGACGTTGAACACGGTGATCAGCTCGAAGTTCTGGGCCATGATCTTCCGGAAGCTCTCCCGGGCCGCGCTGGTGATGGTCACCCCCGCCACGCGCGGAGTCGTCTTCAGCCGCCCGTAGAGGGTGGGCAGGGCCGGCTTGTCGACGAGCAGGGAGGCGGCGGACAGGGTGCCGCCCTCCCTCAGCAGGCGATGAAGGGCGCCGATCTCCATCCAGGCGGTGAGCCCCATGTAGTCGTCCACGAGCCGCGCCACCGGGACCTCGCGCACGGGCCGCTCCCCCTCCAGCACCTCCAGCGTGACCACGTCGCCGGCCCGGGCGCCGAGGATGTCGCCGAGCATCTTCGACATCACGAGGCCGTCCGGGGGCAGCTCCACCGGCCGGCGGGAGACGTCGACGATGCGGCTCAGCTCGGGCGCGGCCGGCTGCCCGGTCACGGGGATCCGGCGCGAGCGGTGGCCGAAACGGATCCGGGCGGGGACGACCCGCATCGGCTCCGCGTAGAGCACGCCGGGCAGCCGGCCCAGCTCGAACAGGGCGCCGGCGGAGGCCGGCTCCGCGAAGCTCACCGTCACGTCCTGGCGCGACACGAGCGAGAACTGGATGTCGCCGAGCAGGGTCATGACGTCCAGGAAGACGAAGGCGAAGAAGAGGATCCCCACCGCGAAGGCGATCCCGGTCACGGTGGTGGCCGAGCGCACGGGCTGGCGCTCGACGTTGCGGAGGACCATGCGCGTGGCGTGGGAGAGCGCGCGCGTGAGGGCGGTGCGCTCGACCAGGCTCGGGCGGTAGCGCGCGGGGGGCTCGGGCCGCATCGCCTCCGCGGGGGGGATGGCGATGGCGCGCCGCACCGCGAAGACCGCCCCCAGCGCGGACGCCCCCAGGCTGACCGCGACTCCGGCCAGGGCGATGCCGCCGGAGAGGCGGTAGAGGAGGACGGGGAAACGGAAGTACTCGTTGTAGATGCCGATCATGCCCGCCCCCATCCAGGCGCCGGCGCCCATGCCCAGCAGGCCGCCCAGGGACCCGATGGCGAGCGACCACTTGACGTAGTGCCAGCCGATCTCGCCATTGGTGTAGCCGAGCGCCTTGAGGGCGGCGATCTGCGACCGCTGGATCGCGAGCGCGCGCGTCATGGCCACGTTGAGCAGGAACGTGGCCACGCCGAGGAAGATGGCGGGCACGATCACCCCGAAGCTCTGGAGCTGCTTGAGCTCGTTGTCGAGCGTCCAATTCGAGATCTGCAGGGCGCGCGGGATCGCGCCCAGGCCGCCGTAGGGCTGGAGCAGGCGGTCGAGAGCGGAGATCACGCCCTCCGGCGACGCCCCCGGCATCAGGGAGAGCGCGACGTCGTTGAAGCCCCCTTCCATGTCGAAGGCGCTTCCCAGCGCCCGCCGCTCCATCCAGAGGATGCCGAGCCGCCGGTCGTCCGGGATCATCTCCCCCGGCGGGAGCACGTAGACGTACTCCGGCGACAGCGCGATGCCGGCCACCCGCAGCCACCGGCGGTGGCCGTTGATGAGGGCGGCCAGGCGGTCGCCGGGCCGCAGGCGGTGCGCATCCGCGAAGCCCTCGCTGAGCAGCACCTCGTCCGCCCGGCCGGGCTCGATCCACCGCCCGCTGCGCAGGAACAGGTCGTCGAGCTCCGGCCGTCCGGTGGCGGGTATGGAGACGAGCCGGCCGCGCACGGGCTCCGGGTAGTCGGGCACGTCCAGGGTGACCTCCGCGACCACGCGCGTCTCCACGCGGGCCACCCCCGGGATCTCGCGCAGCCGCTCCTCCAGCCGGTTCGGCGCGCGCTTGAGGGAGGCGAAGACGTCCGCGAACCGCTGCCGCTCGTAGTACGCGGCCTGCGTCCGCCGCAGCGAGTCGAAGTTGGAGTGGTACATGACGAACACGGCCACGCCCGCCGCCACCACCGCCGCGATGGCCACCGCCTGGCCCTTCATCTCCCACAGGTCGCGCAGCAGCTTGCGGTCGAGGGGGGCGATCCTCACCGGCGCCTCACCACGACAGCTCCCGGGCCGCCGCCTTGCTCGCGTTGGTCTCCACCCCGGCCACGTGGCCGTCGGAGAGGCGGATGACGCGGTCGGCCATGGAGGCGATGGACGCGTTGTGGGTGATCACGGCGGTGCAGGTCCCCAGCTCGCGGTTGACGCGCTCGATGGCCTCCAGCACCACGATCCCCGTCTCGATGTCCAGGGCGCCCGTGGGCTCGTCGCACAGGAGCACGTCCGGCCGCTTGGCGATGGCGCGCGCGATCGCCACCCGCTGCTGCTCGCCACCCGAGAGCTGGGCCGGGAAGTGGTCCAGGCGCGCGGTGAGGTTGACGAGGGCGAGCGCCTCCTCCGGCGCCATCGGGTCGCGCGTGATCTCCGTGACCAGGGCCACGTTCTCGCGCGCGGTCAGGCTGGGGATGAGATTGTAGAACTGGAACACGAAACCGACGTGGTGGCGCCGGTACTCGGTCAGCTCGCGCTCGTCCGCCTCCGTGAGGTCGCGACCCCGATAGGTCACGTGGCCGGAGGTGGGCACGTCCAGCCCGCCCAGGATGTTCAGGAACGTCGACTTGCCGCTGCCGGAGGGGCCGAGCAGGACCACGAACTCGCGCTCGCGCAGGTCCACGTCCACTCCCCGCAGCGCGTGCACCTCGACCTCCCCCATGCGGTAGACCTTCGTGATCCCGCGGGCACGGAAGACGATCCCGTCAAAGGCGGTGGCGGTGGCGGTCCTCACGACCGCCGAGGATACGCCGTTCGCCGCGACCTGCGCGACAATGGCTCCCCCTTCATCTGGAGAACCGCATGTCTTCCTTGCCATGGTCCGTCGGTACCCTGCTCCTCGCCCTCGGCCCGCGGCTGCTCTTCGCCCAGGCCGCGGCCGGGCCCGACCTCGAGACGAAGATCGACGCCCTGCTCGGGCAGATGACGCTGGAGGAGAAGATCGGCCAGCTCAACCAGTACAGCAGCGCCCTCGACCTCACCGGACCCGTGCCCGCGGCGGGGGGCAGCGCCGAGCGGTTCGAGCACCTCCGGCAGGGGCGGGTGGGCTCGCTGCTCAACGTCACCGGCGCGGAGGCCACGCGCAAGGCCCAGAAGCTGGCCGTGGAGTCGAGCCGCCTGCACATCCCGCTCCTCTTCGGCTACGACGTCATCCACGGCTACCGGACGATGTTCCCGGTCCCCCTGGGAGAGGCGGCGAGCTGGGACCTGGCCGCGATCGAGCGCTCGGCGCGGGTGGCGGCCACGGAGGCGGCGGCGGCCGGCCTGCACTGGACCTTCGCGCCCATGGTGGACATCGCGCGCGACGCGCGATGGGGACGGATCATGGAGGGGGCGGGCGAGGATCCGTATCTCGGCGCCCAGGTGGCGAGGGCGCGCGTGCGCGGCTTCCAGGGACGGGACCTCTCCGCTCCCGACGCGGTGGCCGCCTGCGCCAAGCACTACGCGGCCTATGGATTCGCGGAGGCGGGTCGCGACTACAACCCCGCCGACATCTCCGAGCAGACGCTGCGCAACGTCGTGCTGCCGCCGTTCAAGGCCGCGGTGGAGGCGGGAGTGGCGACGGTCATGAACTCGTTCAACGAGATCGGCGGCGTACCCGCCACCGCGAGCGCCCATCTCCAGCGCGAGATCCTCAAGGGCGAATGGCGCTTCGACGGTCTCGTGGTCTCGGACTGGGGCTCGATCGGCGAGCTGGTCCCCCACGGCTTCGCGGAGGACCTCTCCGCCGCCGCCCGCATCGCGATCACGGCCGGCAGCGACATGGACATGGAGTCGGAGGCCTACGTCCGGAACCTCGCGGGGCTGGTGCGGGCGGGGACGGTCGACGGCCGTCGGGTGGACGAGGCGGTCCGCCGCGTCTTGCGGCTGAAGTTCCGGCTCGGTCTCTTCGACGACCCCTACCGCCACTCCGACCTCGAGCGCGAGAAGCGGACGCTGGGGAGCCCCGCCCACCACGCCGCCGCCCGCGAGGTGGCGCGCGCTTCGATCGTCCTGCTCAAGAACGATGCGAACCTGCTTCCCCTGGACAAGGCCGTGCGCTCCATCGCCGTCGTCGGGCCCCTGGCCGCCGACAAGGACACGCCCCTCGGGAGCTGGCGCGCCAAGGCGGAAGCGGGCTCGGCGGTGTCGCTGCTCGAGGGCATCCGCGCCGCCGTCGGCCCTTCGACGAAGGTGACCGCGGCCGAAGGCGCCACGCTCGTGACCGGCGGGCACAACTTCATGCGCGAGCTGACCTTCAACACGACGGACCGCTCCGGCTTCCCCGCCGCCGTCGAGGCCGCGCGCGCCGCGGACGTGGCCGTGGTCGCGATCGGCGAGGACGCCTTCCAGACGGGTGAGGGCCGCAGCCAGGCCGACGTGCGACTGAAGGGCGTGCAGGAGGACCTCCTGCGCGCGGTGCTCGAGGCCAACAAGAAGGTGGTGGTGGTCCTGATGAACGGCCGGCCGCTGGAGCTGTCGGGCGCTCCCGAGCAGGCGCCGGCCATCGTCGAGGCCTGGCACCTCGGGTCGGAAGCCGGGCACGCCATCGCGGACGTGCTCTTCGGCGACTACAACCCGTCCGGCAAGCTGCCCGTCTCCTTCCCCCGGAGGGCCGGACAGCTGCCGCTGTACTACAACCACAAGAGCACGGGCCGGCCCGGTCCCCTCGACGAGGTCTTCTGGTCGCATTACACCGACACCTCGAACGACCCGTTGTTCCCGTTCGGATACGGGCTGAGCTACACGACCTTCATCTACTCGGTGCCGCGGCTCGACCGGACGGAGCTCGCGCACGACGGGCAGCTCCAGGTGTCGGTGACGGTGAGCAACTCCGGCGTGCGGGCGGGAGCGGAGGTCGCCCAGCTCTACGTGCGCGACCTCGTCGGGAGCGTCACGCGGCCGGTGAAGGAGCTGAAGGGGTTCCAGAAGGTCTTTCTGCGGCCGGGAGAGTCGCGCGAAGTGACGTTCACGCTCCGGCCGGCCGACCTCGCGTTCTACACCGCGCAGGGCAAGTGGGAGGCGGAGCCAGGCGCGTTCAAGGTCTTCGTGGGTGGGAACTCGCGCGACGTCAAGGAGGCGGCATTCACCCTGCGCTGACGCGCCTGGCCGGGCTCGTCCTGTTCCTGCCCGTCCCCGGCGTGCTCTTCCTGTTCACGCGCGCGCCGCTCGGGATCGGCGCCTCGCTCGTCGTGGGCGTCGTGCTCGTGGCCACCCATCGCCTCTACGCGCGCCCGTTCGCGCTCGCCCATGCCGCCCGACGGTGCCTGTGGTGCGGCCGGGGGTCCGACGGCGGGCCCGCGCTCGTGGTCGAGGAGCCGCGGGGCACGAGCGCCTGGTCCACCTGCGGAGAGCCGCACCGGGACCGCGCGCGACGGTTCCTCTCCTGGGCGAGCGACCACCGCCGGTTCCTGCAGGTGGGGATCCTGGGCGCGCTCGCCGCGTTCCTGGTGGCGGCCGCCCTCGTCGCCGCTGGACGCGCCGGACCCGTCGGCTACGCGGACGCGGTCAACGCGTTCCGCCTCGCGATCGCGCTGACCGTGCTGCCCCTGGGCGTGCTGGCCGTCCGGCGCCCCGCGCCCGCGGATCGGCCGCTCCGCACGCCGTTCCCCGTCCACATCCAGGCCCTCATCGGCACCGCCTCCGTCGTCTGGCTCTTCCGCATCGTCGGCCTCGTCTGGCTCGTCCTCGGCGTCGCGCACTTCGCGGCGCGCCCGTAGCGCGGCGGCTATAATCGCCGCCGGTGACTCCCGCGCTGGCGTTCTCCGTCGCCGTCCTGCTCGCCTCCGCCTCCGCGTCACCCGCGGACGAGCCGCCCGCCCGCCCGAGGCCCGCCACTCCCCGCCCGGCTCGTCCCCTCACCCTCGGCGAAGCGGAGGCCCTCGCCCGCGAGGTCAGCGCCAAGGTCGAGACGATCCGCGGCATGAAGTTCAAGACGCCAGTGACGGTCAAGGTCATCACGGGCGCGGACGTGCGCGAGCGGTTCAAGTCGAAGCTCGAGCCCAGGGACGAGGAGGAATTGCGGCACACCCAGGAGGCCTACATCCAGCTCGGCCTGGTGCCGCCCGGGACGGACCTCGTGAAGGGCTACCTCGACCTCGGCGAAAGCGGGCTGGCCGGTTTCTACGAGCATGGCAGCGGGACCTTCTACCTCCTCGACTACGTGTCCGCGGACGAGGCCAAGGGCGTGATGGCGCACGAGCTGACCCACGCCCTCGAGGACCAGCACTACGACCTGGCCGCCCTGCACAAGAAGGCGGGCGACAACGCCGACCATGCCACCGCGATCACCGCCGTCATCGAGGGCTCGGCCATGGCGGTCATGCTGGCCTACCTCGGCCGCGAGGAGGGCGAGGAGGAAGCGCGCGCGGAGCTCCACAAGACGCAGGCCAAGCGCACGGAGGCCCTGAAGGTCGCGCCCTCCTTCACCCAGCGGACGCTCCTGCTGCCCTACCTGCTCGGCTTCAGCTTCCTGCTACAGGGGAAACCCTGGGAGTTCTACCTGGGCGGCGGCGTGCACACCACCGACATCGACGAGGCCTACCGCTTTCCCCCGTACTCGACGCGACAGATCCTGCACCCCGAGCAGTACTGGATCGGGCGCGCGCGCTATCAGGAGCAGCACCTGACCCTGCCCGATCTCTCCAAGGTCCTGGGACCCGGCTGGTCCAAGGCCACCGAGGGATCGATCGGCGAGCTCGGCCTGGCCGTGCTCACCGGCTCGCGCCAGACGATCGAGGTGCCGTGGGCGCTCCTGCCCAACCGCTGGACGAACGAGGCGGCGGTGGGCGCGGTCGGCGACGTCTACCACCACTACGTCAACGGCGAGCGCCGAGTGACGGTGCTCCTGACCCGTTGGGAGACCGAGCTCGACGCCGACCAGTTCGCGCGCGCCCTCCTCGACAAGGGGAAGTACTTCGTCCGCTACAACGTGAACTTCCTGCTCATCGCGGGCGACGTCGGCGACCGGGGGGAGCCGGTCGGCATCGCCGCCCTGCAGGGCACGAAGTTCTGGCAGTGACCACGGGATGAGAGCCACCGACCTCCGCGGGATCCTGCGCTACGTGCCCCAGTTCCGCGAGAAGACGTTCGTCGTCGCCGCGGACGGCGCGGTGGTGGGGGACGAGAACTTCGGCAACATCCTGCTCGACGTGGCCGTCCTGCGCTCGCTCAACGTCCGCACCGTGCTCGTGCACGGCGCCTCCGCGCAGATCCAGGCCCTGGCCGACGAGAAGGTGGCCTCGCCCTCCGACCTCGAAGGCTCCGGCGTCACCGACGCCGCCACCCTCGCGCTGGCCCTCACCGCCGCCAACCGGCTCACCCACGAGATCCTCGAGGGCCTGAGCGCGACCGACCTGCGCGGGGCCAGCACCAACGCCGTGATCGCCCATCCCTACGGCATCGTGCGCGGCGTGGACCACCTCTTCACCGGACGCGTCGAGCGCATCGACGTCGAGCTGCTGCAGACCCTGCTCGCGAGCGGCATCGTGCCGGTGGTGCCGCCCCTCGGCATGGACGGGGACGGGCGCACCTACCGCGTCAACTCCGACTCCGTGGCCGTCGAGGTGGCCAAGGCCCTGCACGCGGTCAAGCTCGTCTTCATCACGACCACGGAGGGGCTGGTCGTGAACGGGACGGTGGCGCGCCAGATCGCGGTGGACGAACTGGCGAGCGCGGTCGACAAGGGCCTGGTCGCGCCCGCCCAGGCCTCCAAGGCCAGGCACGCGGTGGCGGCCTGCCTCAGCGGCGTCCCCCGCGTGCACGTCCTCGACGGCCGCGTGGACGAGGGCCTCCTGGCCGAGGTCTTCTCGAACGAAGGCATCGGCACCCTGGTCTACGCCAACGAGTACCGGCAGATCCGGCGCGCCCGCCGCCGCGACATCCGCAGCATCCAGCAGCTCATCCAGTCCTCGGTGGAGAGCGAGGAGCTGCTGCCGCGCTCGCAGGCCGCCATCGAGCGCCAGCTCGAGGACTACTACCTCTACGAGGTGGACCGCAACCCGATCGCCTGCGTGGCCCTCCACGTCTACCCCGAGGAGAAGAAGGGCGAGGTGGCCTGCCTGCGCGTGCGGCCCTCCCACGAGAACCAGGGCATCGGCCGGCGGATGACCCAGTTCGTGGAGGAGCGGGCGCGGGAGATGGGCCTGGAGAAACTGCTCGCCCTCTCGACCCAGGCCTACAACTTCTTCGGGTCGAAGGCGGGCTTCGCGGAAGGCACGTCCGCGGACCTGCCGCCGGCCCGGCGCGAGAAGTACGAGCAGAGCGGGCGGCGGTCGAAGATCCTGGTCAAGAAGCTGTAGGGCGGCCGGCCGGATGTCCGCGGCCGGCCGGCCTGTCCGTTCGTCTTCGGCTGACTCGTCCGGTCTCCCGACCCGTACCGTCGACCGTGTGCGCTCACTCTCGGGACCGACGTCTCTCAGTATAGATTTGACAATTCATGATCGCAATCGGACCTCGTTTGTCACATGACTCTGTGATGATCTGGATTGTCATGAAGATCACTCACGCTCGTCACCTTTCCAATGTCGCGCTGGTGAACGAAGTCGCTCGGCTGGCCCGTAGCGAACGGGCGGCGACCGTCGCCTTCATCGTCCATCTCGCGGAATTCGATGCGCGGCGGCTGTACGCAGAAGCCGGCTTCTCCTCGACCTTCAGCTACTGCCTGGAGGCCTTGCATCTGTCGGAGGATGCGGCCTTCAACCGCATCGAGGCGGCGCGGGCGATGCGCGCCCATCCGCAGATGATCGAGATGCTCGTCAGCGGCGCCCTGAGTCCTACTACCGCGCGGATGCTTCGCCGCCATCTGACGCCCGAGAATGACGAGGCGGTGCTCGCGGCCGCTTCAGGCAAGAGCAAGGCCGAGGTCGAGAAGCTCCTGGCCGGGCTCTTTCCCCGGCCGGACGTGCCCTCGTCGATACGGCCGGTACCGGCAACGAGCACCGCCTCGGCGACCTCCAGCGTGGGGAGCGCGCCGCCCGACCAACCTTCGGCGGCGCCGGTCGCTCCGCCGAGGAGTGCGGCTCCCCTCATCGCTTCCCCAGCGCGTCCGGTCGTACGGCCGCTCGCCGCCGAGCGCTACGAGATCCGTTTCACCGCCCGTGCCGAGACGCGCGAGAGGCTTCGACAGGCGCAGGACCTGCTCGCGGACGTGGTCCCAACCGGCGATCTGGGCGAGATCTTCGATCGCGCGCTCGCACTCCTCGTTTCCGACCTTCAGCGCAAGAAGGCGGCCATGGTCAAGACGCCGCGCGCCACCGCAAGACCGTGCGCCCGTGGCGACTCGCGTTGCGTCCCGGCGGCCGTCAGGCGTGAGGTGTGGAAGCGCGACGGAGGTCGCTGCGCGTTCGTCGCCGCGAGTGGCCGGCGTTGTGGCGAGCGCCGCCACCTGCAGTATCACCATGGTCCGGTCCCGTACGGCGACGGAGGCGAGGCGACCCTCGAGAACATCCAGCTCTTCTGCCGCAGCCACAACCGGTACGAGGCCGAGCAGGTCTATGGCCCGCGGCGGGCGTATGCGGGCGTCGCGGAGGCCGTCACCCGTTCCGGAACGGGTGGACAGGATGCCCTCGCCGGGCGCGACCGACCGTCACCCTGACGGCGGCCCGGACGGTCGGTCAGTCCGGCGTGGAAGGGGGAAACGAGGATCGGTCGAGCGCGGCTACCGATTCGCGACGGCCGCCCACACCCGGGAGTACCAGGGCGGCTCCGCCGGACGCGGCGCGTCCGCGGACGGCGTCCCCGCCGGCCCCGCCGCCCGCGACGAGATCTTCACTCCCTGCTGCTTGCGCCGGATGTCCTCGATCTTCCAGCCGGTGAGGGTGGCCAGGGTCTGGGCCTCGCGCTCCTGCCGCCGGGTCAGGTCGCCGCGATAGCGCGTCGCCTCCGGGCAGGACCCCGAGCCCACCCACGGGTGGCGAAGCACGTACCGTCCCTGGAAGTTCTCCTGGTCCGTGGTCTCCTGGAACACGAGGTCCTCCGGGAAGTGGGCGGCGTCGTAACGGAGGTGGAGGCGTGAGATGAACGTCGGCCGGCTCTCCTCCACGCGGACGCCCAGCTTCGTGAGCTCGTCCCTCGTGAGCGGGTCCGCCGCGCAGGGATCGCACCAGGCCATGTTCCACGCGTACTCCAGGAAGACCGCGCGCATGTCTTCCCGGCGCACCTGCTCCGCGAACATCGCCTTGTAGAAGTCCTTGAACTCCGCCTTCACGAACAGGGGCACGTCCATGCCCGTGGGGAGCTTCACCGTGCGGTAGTTCGTGGTCTCCACGCGGCCGCCGTGGGTCAGCGCGAAGATGAAGAGGTCCTGCGGACCCTTGGCGTTCACCGTGCCCAGGCGGATGGGCAGCATGAACTTCGGCGTGTCGTAGGAGACCTGCAGCGGACGCAGGAACGTGAAGCCGAGGGCGGCCTGCTCCTTGAGGTTCACCTTGGCCACGAAGAAGCGCATCCCCTGCTTGATGTAGGTGCCGAGCATGGAGGCCGCCCCGTTCGGGATCTTGTAGCCGTTCTCGACCAGCCAGGTCTCGAGCCCGTTGCTCTCGCGCGCGGAGAGGATGACGATGTCGTACTCGCCGACGGTGTAGGTGGCCTCCACCTTCACCCCGAGGTCCTTCGTCCTCGCCGCCTGGGAGCGCGGGGCGCCGCCCGCGGGGGCCGCCATCATCATCGGCGGCTCGGGCAAGCAGGGATCGCGGTCGAAGTACTCCACCAGGCGCGGCGCGGAGAAGGCGTCGAGGTGGTCGAGGAGCACCTTCTCCACCACCGCGATCTGCCTGCGCTCGATGAAGGTGGGCACGGGCACGACCAGCGCGAACTCCTTGGGGTCGCCCTGGAAGTCGTTGGCCATGGTGAGCACGGTGTGGTCGCCCTCCCGCACCAGCGCGACCTGGGAGGCCTGGTTGAAGAGCTTGGAGTCCGCCTTGCCGACGTAGAAGCCACAGAAGGCGAGGACGGCGCGCGCGGGGAGGGCGGCGGCGGCAGCGGCGAGGAGCACGGCGAAGAGCAGCGGGCGCTTCATGCAAGCCTCCGGACGGCTGGCCCCGGCCACTGGTGCCGCGCGGCCGGGAGCAGCCGGTCGATGAGAGGGACGAGGGGTGAGAGGGCGAAGAGCGACCAGAGCAGCCCGTTCGTCCGGAACAGCCGGAACTGGACGTAGGCGGCGCCCAGGGCGACGAGGACGGCGAACAGCACGCGTCCGAGGCGGCGGTCGGGAGTCGTGCGCGGGTCCGAGATCATGAAGAACGCGAAGATGAGGAGGGCGCCGTTCTCCAGCCGGTGGATCGGGATGGCCAGCGGTTCGCCCAGCCAGGCCGAGCGGGCGAAGACGAGCCCGCCGTAGGCCAGGAGGAACGCGAGGGTGACGTCGCTGCGCGCGGCCCGGTTGACCACGAGCCCGCCCAGGCAGGCGAGCAGGAAGCCGAAGAACGCGGCGTTGCCCCACTGGCCGGGCGAGACCCAGACCCCGCCGAAGAGGAGCAGCACGACCAGGGCGAAGTTCGTCGGGTTGAAGACGTGCTTGCCGCGGACGCGGATCAGGAACTTGCCGGCCACCGCGAGCACGGCCCCCGCCGCCGCCAGCAGGGTCGAGTTCGTGCGGAGCAGGAGGCACAGGGACAGCCCGGAGATGAGCACGCTCCGCGGATCGAACGCGGGCAGGCGCCAGGCCCGCGTGCACGCGTACTGCGTGAGCAGGACGACGGCCAGGACGACGCCGGCCCGGACGGGCCGGACGTCCAGGTCCAGCCAAAGGAGACCGTATACGAGCAGCCCGGCCAGGGCCGCGATCTGGTAGAGGCGCGGATCGAGGCGGGCCGCTCCCCGAGACCGCTCGACCGGTGGAGACGGGGCGACGAGGTGCACGGACGCGCGGGGCGCGGCCGGCAAGGGTGTGCCGGTCGTCGTGGCCGTGGCCGCCATCGCCAGTAGTACGGGAGCGACGGGAGTCTATTCCTCCAGGGTGACGAGCGCCAGGGGACGCGAGCCTGCGGCACGCGGACAAGCTGCGCGCCGCAGGCCCTGCGACGACGGACGGGGACCTGCTACAGCGCCGAGACCTTCTTCTTGGCCTCCGGGAAGGCCAGCGGGCGCTCGATGCCCGCCCACTGCGAATCCACCACCGACTGGTAGGCCTTCCTGGCCTCCTCCTTGCGGCCGACCTTCTCGTAGGCGCGCGCGAGGAGGAGGGTGTCGAACGGGTTCTTGGGGTCGGCCTGCAGCAGGTGCTCCAGCGCGGCCGCGTAGTCGCCCGCCTCGAGCTTGCAGTAGCCGGCGACGTAGTGGTACGCGGGCCAGTACTGCCGCCCGGCCTCGCCACCCTGGACGATCATCTTCCGCACCGTCTCCGCCTCCGCCCAGGCCTCCTCGTGCTTGCCCATGCGGGCCAGGGTGCGCGCCTTGCCGTGGTGCAGCCGGCCGAGCCAGGTCTGCTTCTGGTCCTCGGGGATGTTGCTGCCGGGCACGCTCTGGTAGCCCTTGTCGTAGTCCTTGAGCGCCTCGTCGAGCCGCCCCGCCTCGAGGTTGATGCGCGCCATGGCGTTCCAGATGAAGACCTCGGGGAACTGCTGGTCGAGGCCGTTCGCCTTGTACTCGGCGAGGTAGGTCTCGAGGGACTTGAGCGCGGCGTCGGTGTTGCCCTCGTAGATGTGGCTGAAGGTGATGCCGAAGCGGACGGGGAAGGGGACGGCCCCCTTGGGCAGGCTCTTCTCGACGCCCTCCAGGCTGGCCCGGGCCTTGCCGTACTGGCCCTTGAGGAGGTCGTCGTTGGCGATGAAGGCGTTGACGCGCGGGCTGGGCCCGAGGGCCTGCGCCTTCTGGAAGGCGACGAGCGCGCGGTCGCCGTGGCCGTCGCCGTTCTGGAGCTGGCCGAGGATCACGTAGATGAGGCGCTCGCCCGGGTAGTCCTGGGCCAGGGCCTCGAGCGGCGCGATCGACTTCGCGAAGTCCACGCCGTTGTTCACGCGCGCGTAGTACATGGCCTCGATGAAGCGGCGCTCGCCCTCGGAGGCGTTCTTGGCCAGCTCACGCGACTTCTCGTAGGCCTTGAGCGACTCGTCGGGGTCGGGCAGCACCGCGGAGAGGTAGTACTCACCCATTGCGAAGCTCGGGTCGGCGGCGACGAGCTTCTTGGCGAGATCGACGTTCGCGGGACCGAACTGGAAGCTCTCGATGCGCGACTGCAGCTCGGCCAGGAGCTTCCTGGCCTCCGGCGACTTCGTCGTCCATTCGAAATGCCGGCCGGAAGCCGCCGCCGTCGCGCTCGCGGGCGACGCGGTGAGGCTCGGACCGGCGGCCAGGACGCCCAGCAGACAGAGAGCGGGCACTCTGTTCATCCGTTCACTCCATTGAATCGTGGCGGAGGGCCTCCCCCCGGACAGGCCCCGGCTTGTGGCCATGTACGGCCGGCCGCGCCCGAAGTTCCGTGAGTTTCGCCACCTCTAGCTCAGCGCGCCCGCCAGGTACAGGCTGCCGAAATGCACGGTCAGGGCGGCGCGCCCCGCGAGCTTCCCGTCGCCGGGCGTGATGTCGACGAGCATGTGCTCGGCCGTGCCGTGCGTGGTCGAGAACTCCGACTCGAGCTTGATCGTCTTGGCCACGTCGACGGCGGCCCCTGGCGGCGTCACTCCCGGGTAGAGCGCCATCGTCCAGTCCTTCTCGGAGTTCTTGATGACGCCGATCGTGTACTCGCCGGCCGGGATCGTCACCGCCCCCGCCTTGACCTCGCCCGAGAGCTTCAGCATCGGCCTCCGCGGGGTCACGAAGGCGCCGACCGCGGCCTCGGCCGCGCGGATCTCGTTCGCGGGCGTCGTGTTGTACGTGATGGTGGCCTCCACGCCGGAGGGCAGCTTCGCCGTCACCGTCTTGTTGAAGTGGGGGTGGGCGACGGCGGCGCCCGCCGCGAGCACCACGACGGCCACGGCTCCGGCCACGACTCTCCTCATGCGTCCTCCTTTGCCCCGCCGCGAGTCTACTCCGCGCGTGCACGGGAAAAGCGTTGCCGGCGCTGAAATATATGATATAGGCTCGTTGGAACCCTTCTTTCTGCGAGAGGCTGCGATGCGCTACACGCTGACCGTCAACGGGAAGCCCGCCACCGTGGACGTCCCCGCAGACATGCCGCTCCTGTGGGTCCTGCGCGACGTGCTCGACCTCAAGGGCTCGAAGTTCGGATGCGGCATCCAGCAGTGCGGCGCGTGCACCGTGCATCTCTCCGGCACGCCCGTGCGCTCGTGCGGCCTCCCCATCGCGAGCGTGGCCGGCAAGTCGGTCACCACCATCGAGGGCCTCTCCGCCGACGGCTCGCACCCCCTGCAGCGCGCGTGGCAGGAGATCGACGTGCCGCAGTGCGGCTACTGCCAGGCCGGGCAGATCATGTCCGCGGCCGCCCTGCTCCGCGCCACGCCGCACCCGACCGACGCCGACATCGACCGCGCGATGGCGGGCAACATCTGCCGCTGCGCGACCTACCTGCGGATCCGCGCCGCCATCCACCAGGCGGCAGGAGCGCCGCCCGTCCAGTCCACCCGCTCGGGCGAGTAAGGAGGGGTCATGGACACGCTGCTCGTCGATCGCCGGTGCTTCCTCAAGGTATCGCTCCTCGCCGGAGGCGGCCTGGTGCTGGCCGCGGAGCTCGAGGGGCCGGCGGCGGTCCGCGCCGACGGCACCTTCGCGCCGAACCCGTTCATCCGGATCTCGCCCGAGAGCGGCATCACCATCGTGGCCAAGAACCCCGAGGTCGGGCAGGGCATCAAGACCTCGCTCCAGCAGGTGATCGCCGAGGAGCTCGGCGTGGACTGGAAGGACGTCAAGATCGAGCAGGCGGACAGCGAGGAGGCGAAGTACGGCCCGCAGTACGCGGGCGGCAGCACGGCCACCCCCCAGAACTGGGACAAGCTGCGCCAAGTCGGCGCCGCCGGCCGCGTCCTGCTCGTGCGCGCCGCCGCCCAGACCTGGGAGGTCCCGGAGGCGGAGTGCGAGGCGGCCCACGCGGCGGTGCGCCATCGCCCGACCGGCCGCACGCTGCGCTACGTCGACCTCGTGGGCAAGGCGGCCGCGCTGCCCCCGGTGGACCTGGCCACGGTGCCGCTCAAGGACCCGAAGGACTACACCGTCGTCGGCCAGGCCATCTCCGGCGTCGACAACCCCAGGATCGTGACCGGCCAGCCGCTCTTCGGCATCGACGTCAAGGTGCCGGGCATGGTCCACGCCGTCTACGAGAAGTCGCCCGTATTCCTGGCCAAGGTCGCCAGCGCGAACCTGGACGAGATCAAGAAGCTGCCCGGCGTGAAGGACGCGTTCGTGGTCGAGGGCGGGGAGAAGCACGAGGGGGTCGCGCCCGGGGTGGCGATCGTGGCCGACACCTGGTGGAACGCGCAGTCCGCGCGCAAGAAGCTCCAGGTGAAGTGGGCGGACCATCCGACCGCGCAGCAGTCGAGCGCGGGCTTCGCGCAGAAGGCGGCCGAGCTGGCCACGCAGCCGCCGACCAAGGTCCTGCGCAACGACGGCGACTTCGAGGCCGCGGTGGCGGGCGGGGCCAGGGTGGTGGAGGCGGCGTACTCGTACCCCTTCCTCGCCCACGCGCCCCTGGAGCCGCAGAACTGCACGGCGCAGTTCAAGGACGGGAAGGTGGAGTTCTGGGCTCCGACCCAGCTTCCCCAGCCCGGGCGGAAGCTCGTGGCCACGACGTTCGGCATCCCCGAGGACGCGATCACCATCCACATGACGCGCGTCGGCGGCGGCTTCGGGCGACGCCTCCGCAACGACTTCATGGCGGAGGCGGCCGCGATCTCGAAGCAGGCGGGGGGCGTGCCCGTCAAGCTCGTGTGGACGCGTGAAGACGACATGCGCCACGACTTCTACCGGCCCGCGGGCTGGCACTTCCTGAAGGGGGCGGTGGACGGGTCCGGCAAGCTCGTGGCCTGGAAGAACCGCTTCGTGACCTTCGGCGAGGGCGAGACCTTCGCCAGCGGCGCCTCTCTCTCGGACAGCGAGTTCCCCGCCCGCTTCGTCCCGAACCTCCGTCTCGAGACGACCATCATGCCGTTCGGGATCCCCACCGGTCCCCTGCGGGCGCCGGGCAGCAACGGCCTCGCGTTCGTCTTCCAGTCCTTCCTCGACGAGCTGGCGCTGGCCGCGGGCAAGGACCCCGTGCAGTTCCGCCTCGACCTCCTCGGCGAGCCCCGCGTGGTCACGAACCCCGACGGCAAGACGCCGTACGACGCGGGACGGATGCGCGGAGTGCTGGAGCTGGTGGCGGAGAAATCGCGCTGGGGCCGCCGCCTGGCCAAGGGCTCCGGCCTGGGCGTGGCCTTCCACTTCAGCCACCAGGGCTATTTCGCCGAGGTCGCGGAGGTGACCGTCGACGCCGCGGGCAAGCTCAAGGTCGACAAGGTCTGGGTGGCGGGCGACGTGGGCCGCCCGATCATCAACCCGTTCGGGGCGGTGAACCAGGTCCAGGGCTCGGCCATCGACGGCATCAGCGAGCTGCTGCGCCAGGAGATCACGATCGAGGGCGGCCATACCCGCCAGGGGAACTTCAACGACTACCCGCTGCTGCGGATGCCGGAGGCGCCCCCGGTCGAGGTCTTCTTCAAGGAGACGGACCGTCCCCCGACGGGGCTGGGCGAGCCGGGCCTGCCGCCGGTCATCCCCGCCGTGTGCAACGCGATCTTCGCGGCCACCGGCAAGCGCGTGCGCACGCTGCCGCTCACCAAGACGGACCTTCGCACCGCCTAGGTTCCCGGAGGCGCGGGCGCGCATGGCGGTCCCGGCTCGGACGCGCGCCGCCCTCGGCCTCGGGCTCGGCCTCGCCCTCGTCATCGGCGGGGCGGCCGCGATCGAGGCCTACCAGGGGATGGCCAGCTCGAAGCGCCCTGTCCGCCGCGTCAAGGCGATCGAGACGAGCCTCCCGCCCATCACCGTGGACTTCCGTGACGTGGCGGTGGAGGCGGGGCTCACCGCGCCCAGCGTGTCCGGCGGCGAGGCCGGCAAGAAGTTCATCCTGGAGACGACGGGCGGCGGGGTGGCCGTGCTCGACGCCGACGGCGACGGGCGGATGGACGTGTTCGTCGTGAACGGCACCACCCTCGACGGCGAGAAGGGCGGCGACACGGCCACGTCGCACCTGTATCGCAACCTCGGCTCCCTCAAGTTCCAGGACGTGACGGAGGAGGCCTTTCTTCGGCGCACCGGCTGGGGCCAGGGCGCCTGCGCCGCCGATTACGACAACGACGGCGACACCGACCTGTTCGTCTCCTACTACGGCCAGAGCGTGCTCTATCGCAACGACGGCGGGCGGTTCGCCGACGTCACCGCGGCCGCGGGGCTGCGCTCGCCCGGCGTGCGCTGGGACACCGGCTGCTCCTGGCTCGACTACGACCTCGACGGCCGGCTCGACCTCATCGTGACGAGCTACCTCGAGTTCGACCGGGCCAAGGTGCCGGAGCCCGGCTCCGGCGGCTACTGCCTCTGGAAGGGGATCCCGGTCATGTGCGGCCCGCGCGGCCTCTCCTTCTCGCGAAATCAGCTCTTCCACAACGAAGGAGGCGGCCGCTTCGCGAACGTCTCCGGCCCCAGCGGCATCGGCCAGTCGAAGTCCTGCTACGGCTTCACCGCCGTGGCCTCCGACTTCGACGGGGACGGCTACCCGGACGTGTACGTGGCCTGCGACTCCACGCCGAGCCTCCTCTACCACAACCAGCGCGACGGCACCTTCGAGGAGACGGGGCTCCTCGCCGGGGTCGCCCTCAACCAGGACGGCCAGGAGCAGGGCGGGATGGGCGTGACCGTGGCCGACTACGACGAGGACGGCCACGTCGACATCGTGAAGACCAACTTCAGCGACGACGTGCCGAACGTGTACCACAACAACGGCGACGGCACCTTCGAGGACCGGGTGTACGAGTCGGGCCTGGGCGGCTACATGGACTACGTCGGCTGGGGCGTGCACCTCCTGGACGTGGACCACGACGGCCGGAAGGACCTCCTCATGATCAACGGCCACGTCTACCCGGAGGTGGAGAAGACGCCGGGCCTGCAGTTCCGCCAGCCCCGCCTGCTCTACTGGAACGTGGGGGGCGGGAAGTTCAAGGACATCTCGTCCGCGGCGGGAAAGGCGCTGGGCGAGGCCTGGTCCTCGCGGGGCTCCGCCGCCGCCGACCTCGACGACGACGGCGCGCTCGAGGTCGTGATCGCGAACCTGGGGGCACGTCCCTCGCTGCTCAAGAACTTCGGGCCGAAGAAGAACTGGCTGCTGGTGCGGCTCGAGGGCGTGAAGTGCAACCGGGAGGCGATCGGGGCGCGGGTCGTGGTCACGGCCGGGGGCCGCCGCGTCTCGAGCGAGAGGCAGACGGGCTCGAGCTACGTCTCGCAGAACGACCCGCGGCTGCATTTCGGCCTCGGCGACGAGGCGCGCTACGCGACGATCGAGGTGGCCTGGCCGGGCGGCGAGCGCGAGACCTTCCCGGGGGGCGCGGCCAACCGGCTGGTCGTGTTGAAGCAGGGCGCGGGCCTGCGGCGATGACGCCGGGCCCGCCGCCCGTGCCGTCCACTCGCGTGCTGCTGATCGCGGGCGCCGCGCTGCTGGGAGGATCGGCGATCGTGGGCGCACAGATGGCCACGGCCGACCGCGTGCAGGGGCCCGGCTTCTGGCCCACGCAGGGCCGGGCCGCCCGCAAGGACTTCCTCGGGCCCGCGGCCTGCACGAGGTGCCACGCCGCCCACGCGGCCACGCAGCCGGGGACCTCGATGGCGCAGACGGCGATGCGCGCGGAGGACGCTCCCACGCTGCGCGACAACCCCGTGCTCCGCTTCCGCTCGGAAGCATGGACCTACGAGGTCGCCACCCGCGATGGCCGGAGCCGGTACGTGGTGAGCGGCCCGGAGGGCACGACGGCGGCGGCGGACCTGGAGTGGGCCTTCGGCGCGGGCAAGGTCGGGCAGACCTACCTGTTCGAGAAGGACGGCGCCCTCCAGGAGGCGCGCCTGAGCTACTTCGAGTCGCGGCACGGGGCCGACTTCACTCCCGCGCGTGCGATCGAGGCCCCGCGCGACGCCGCGGAGGCGGCGGGCCGGTCCGTCCCGGACGCGGAGGCGCGGCGCTGCTTCGGCTGCCACACGACCGCTTCGACCGCTTCGGGAGCGTTCGACACCCGCGCGCTCCTCCCCGGGATCACCTGCGAGGCCTGCCACGGCCCCGGCCGCCGCCACGTCGAGGCGCTGGAGCAGAAGCGTCTCGGGCCCGCGCTCGAGGCCATCCTCAACCCGGCGCGTCTCGACGCGGCCGCCTCCGTCGACTTCTGCGGGGCCTGCCACGCCACGTTCTGGGACGTCAAGCTCGCGGGGGAGCAGGGCATCGCCGCGCTGCGCTCGCAGCCCAATCGCCTCCAGTCGAGCAAGTGCTGGGGACAGGGGGACGCGCGGATCACGTGCGTGGCCTGCCACGACCCCCACCGGCCGCTAGCATCGGAGGCGGCCTCCTACGACGCGCGCTGCCTCGCCTGCCACGTCCAGGCCCCGCCGGCCACGAAGGATCGTCCCGGCCGCGCCTGTCCCGTCGCCAGGGAGAGCTGCGTGAGCTGCCACATGCCGAAGTACGACGCGCCCGGCATGCACCATCGGTTCACGGACCACCTCATCCGGGTGGGCGGCGCCCGGCCGCGCGGCACCGGTCGCTGACCCGGGCGGGCTCAGCGTCTCGGGTGGGTGGGGGTCGTGGTCTTGCCCGCCTCCGCCCGCTCCCGCGCCGCCTCCTCGCGCTGGCCGAGCGCGTCCAGGGCGAGGGCAAGGTCGCGATGCCGCCCCGCGGGATCCTCGTCGCCCCAGAAGAGCGCGGCCCGCATCTCGGACGCCGCCATGGCCCAGTCGCGGGCGCCCAGCGCGATGCGGCCGAGCTCGCGGTGCGCGGCGGCCAGGCTCGGAGAGAGCTCGACCGCCTGGCGGAGCTGGTCCAGGGCGGCCACGGTGTCCCCGCGCGCCGCGCGCATCCGCCCCCACTCGTAGCGCGCGGGGGCCAGGCGGGGATCGAGGCGGATCGCGGCGAGGAAGGCCTCCTCCGCCTCCGCGGATCCCGACACCGCCGGCCGTCCGGCGGACGCGTGCTCCAGGGCGAGGCCGAGCCGGTACTGCGCCTCCGCGAAGTCCGGCTCGGCGGTCACGGCCTCGCGCAGCGAAGTCACCGCCGCCGTCGCGTCTCCGCTTTCGAGCTGCTTCACGCCGCGTTCCACGAGCAGCATCGCACGCGACGACGCGGCCTCCCGCTCCTTGAGCGCCTGCACGGCGGCCACGGCCGCGCGGGCCTCGTCCGCCCGGCCCGCCTTGGCCAGGGCCTGCGCGAGGTTGACCTGCGCCTCGGTCAGGCGCGGCTCGAGCTCGACCGCTGCCCGGAACTCCCCGATCGCCCCGTCGAGGTCGTCGAGCTTCAGGAGCACGGTGCCGAGCACGTTGTGGGCCTGGGCGTCGCCGGGCCGCGCCGCCACCGATGCGCGCAGCTCGGCCGCCGCCGGAGCGAGCTCGCCCATCTGGCGGAGGATCAGGCCGAGGGCGCGCCGCGCCTCGGCGTGGGCGGGATTGCCGGCGATGGCGGCGCGGAGCTGGGCCTCCGCGCCTTCGAGGTCGCCCTGCAGGCGAAGGGCCAGTCCGAGGTCGTAGAGATAGGCGGGATCGCCCCTCGCCAGCCGTGCCGCCTCCCGCAGCTGCGCGACCGCCTCGTCGAGGCGCTGCCGCTCGGCCAGGAGCTGTCCGAGCGCGAGACGTGACCGGGCCCGCCCGGGGTCCAGCTCGACGGCCTTGCCCAGCTCGCGCTCGGCCTCCTCGAGATCGGAGGGCTGGCGCAGGCCACGCCCGCGGCGATAGCGGTTCCCGAGGTGCAAGCCGAGGTCGTAGTGCGCGTCCACGAGGCCGGGAGCGCGGGCGGTGACGTCGCGCAGGACGCGGATGGTCCCGTCGAGGTCGCCGAGCTTCCCGAGGACCACGCTCACGCCGTAGCGCGCCTCGACCGACTCCGGGCGGAGGAGGAGGGCGGACTGGTACGCGGCGAGCGCCTCCTGGGCGCGGCCGAGGCGGTCGAGGACGACGCCCAGGTGGAAGCGCGCCTCCGCGCGCCGCGGGTCGAGGCGCACGGCCTCGCCAAACGCGTCCGCGGCGGCCTCGGTCTGCCCCGACTCGCCCAGGGCGACGCCGAGATAGTCCCGGGCGACCGCGTCGGCGGGATCGGCGGCCACGGCCGCGCGCAGCTCCGTCAGCGCCGCCGCGGCGTCGCCCTCGTCGAGCAGCGCGATGCCCTTCTGGAGGGACGCGCTTCGGGCCGCGGGCGCCGGGCCCGTCGGTGGCGCGGCCGTGGCGAGGAGGACCGCGAGCCCGAGGGCGGCCGGCGTCACTGCCCGGCCGGACGCGGCGGCGGCGGGGCCGTGCCTTCCCGGACGATGCGCACGACCGCGCGCCGCAGCTCGCGGTCGGGGTCGTCGCCCCGCTCCTCGGCGTTGAGCGTGCTGACCCGGGCCAGGAGCGCCTGCGCGCGGCCCAGGTCCCCCTTCTTCCGGTAGGCCTGCGAGAGCGAGTAGAGCGCGGGCGTGCCCGCGGGGTCCAGCTCCGCCGCCTTCTCCAGCTCGAGGATGGCGGGATCGACCTCGTCGCGCTTGAGGAGGAGCTTGCCCAGCTCGGCGTGCGCGGGCGCGAAGGCGGGGTTGGCTCGGATGGACCGGCGCAGGGCGTCCGCCGCTTCCGTCCCCGCCGGCGAGGCCGCGTCCACGCCGGAACGGAGGAGCGCGACCGCGAAGATGTAGGGGACGACGTGGTCCTTGCGGCGCGGCAGCTCCGCGCGCAGCTCCTCGACCGCCTTGTCCGTCTGGCCGCTCTGGATCCAGGCCATGCCCAGGGCGGCGTAGGGAACGGGCTGATCGGGCGCCAGGCGCCGCGCCGTCTCGAACTCCTTCTCCGCCTCCGCGGTCTGCCCCTTCATCGCGAGCAGCACGCCCCTCTGGAGACGCAGCGTCCACGACCGGGGGAGCTGGCCCAGCCCGACGTCCACGATCTCGAGGCCCAGGTCGAAGTTGTCGTGCTCGACGCAGATCATGGCCAGGTCGATGTAGTTCTCGGGCGCCGTCGGCTCCAGCCTGGTGGCCTGACGCAGCGCGTCGTAGGCCTCCAGGACCCGTCCCGCGTGGACGTAGGCGCGCGCGACCAGGTTGAAGAGCTCGGCCGGGGCCCGCCCCGCGGCCATGAGCTCCCGGGCCACGCGGATCGCTCCCTCGTCGTCGGCGGCCTCGATGCGCATGAGCGCCTCGTTGAACCCCGCCGCGTACGGGTCCTTGTAGCCCTTGCGGGCGGTGGCGAAGAACCGCGCGGCCTCCGCAGGGGCGCCGGCCTGGCCCAGGGCCACGCCCGCCTCGAAGCGGCCGGCGCTGTCGGTCCCGGGTATGCCGTCGAGCGCCGCCACCGCTTCGGTCGTGCGGCCGGCCTGGAGCAGGGAGCGACCGTAGTGCAGCGTCCAGAGCGGGCTCGACGCCACGCGCGCCGTCGCCTTCTCGTAGTGGGCGAGCGCCTCCCGATGCCGTCGGGCCCGAAACGCGATCTCACCGAGGTAGACGTGGGCGACGTCGTCGGCGGGGGCGAGCTTCAGCACCTGCTCGAAATGGCCTCGCGCGGCGTCGTACTGGCCGGCGTCGTACTCGTTGACCCCGAGGTTCTTGAGGGCCGGGTAGAACGTCGGGTCGATCGCCACCGCCTCCCGGAAGCGCGCGTTGGCCGCCTCCTGGCGTCCGGCGCCGGTCAGGGCGATCCCGAGGAGATTGAGGGCCTTGATGTCGCGCGGCGCCGCCGCCAGTTGCTTGTCCAGATACGGGAGGGCGGACGCGAACTCATGTCGGCCGACGTAGAACCGCGCGCAGTCGTAGGCGGTGGATCCACACTCCACGGCGGACGATGTCTGCGGAAGGAGGACGGCGACGGCCAGGCCGGCCAGACGACGAGGGATCCTCACGGCGCCCCGATTCTAAGCGAGTGAGAGCGGCCGGCCGCGACCGACCAGGGCGCGGAGTCCGGGGGGCGCTGCCCGCGCCCCCCGGATCAGCAAAGACAGCTAGAACTGGACGCGCCCGGAGACCTGGATGATCCGGCCCGGCAGCGCCGCCGTGGACCGGCCGAACAGCGGGCTCGCGAGGTCGTTGATCGGCTGCTGCAGGTTGACGGTGTTGAACAGGTTGAACGACTCCAGCCGGAGCTGCAGGTTCGCGCGGCTGACCTTGAAGCCCTTCACCAGCACGACGTCCACGTCGAAGTAGCGCGGCCCGTAGAACGTGTTGCGGCCGAGGGTGCCGTTCTGTCCCAGGCCGGGTACGGGGAAGTCCGAGGCCTGGAAGATCCCGTTGATGAAGTCCTGGTTGGAGCCGGTCTTGCTGTCGCCGAAGGCGGGCACGTTGGGACGGTCGAAGTTGGTGCCGTCGGCGTTGTAGTCGCACCCGCTGTTGCCCACGATGGCGCCGGCCGCGTTCCGGACGGGCACGAACCCCCGGCCCGAGCAGACCACGGTGTACGGCGTGCCGGTCTGCGCGATCAGGACGCCCGCGATCTGCCAGTCGCCCAGGATCGCCTTCGCGGTGCCGCTCGACGGACCCGGAATCCTGTAGTTGAGCGACATCGCGAGCTTCTGCCGGATGTCGAAGTCCGACGGGCCTTCGTCCTGGCTGTCCGGGCCGTAGGCGTCGGGACGCTGGGTGGGCGTGGCCGTGCTCGAACGGTCGATGGCCTTTCCGAGCGTGTAGGCGAAGCCGAAGTTCAGGTCCGCGCGGTTGACCCGGGCCCCGAGGGCGAGGCCGTTGTAGTGCGACTTGTCGATGGCCTGTGCGTAGTTGATGGCGGCGAAGCCGGGCTTGATGCGGTCGAGGCGGCCGTCGAGCAGGTCGCCCGCGTAGCGGTTGATGTCCCAGCGCGTGTATTGGCTGCCGCCGCGCGATCCGATGTAGTTCGCCTCCACCACCACGGAGTGGCCGATCGCGCGCTGCACACCGAGGAACCAGTTGTCGGAGTGCATGGCCGGGATGTGGTCGTCCACGGTGATGACGCTGCCGGTGCCGGCGAGCAGGCCCCCGTACTGGTCCACCCCCGACGTGAGGCCGGTCGGGTACGGATAGTTGTAGGGCAGGGCGGCCGAGGTGCCGAAGGCGAACCGCGGCTTGACGGGCTGGAAGATGTTGACGGAGGTGCTGCCGAACCCCGGGAGGTTCTGGTGCTCGGAGTCCCAGATCTGGTTCGACATGCGCTCGTAGAACCGCCCGATGCCGCCCCGCACCGACATCACGCCCTTGTTCTGCGGGTCCCAGGCGAAGCTCACGCGCGGGGCGAGGGTGTGCTGGCCTCCGCTGAAGAGCCCATCCGCCAGGAAGTACTTCCTCTGCACCATCTGGGCGGTGGGAAGGTCGGCGCGCAGGTCCCCGGTGTCGTTCGGGAAGTAGATGTTGGTCATGATGTCGTCGGACGCGTCGTAGATGTTGAGGAACTCCTCGTAGCGGAGCCCCCCGCTGAGGGTGAGGTTCGGCTTGGGCTTCCACTCGTCCTGGACAAAGGCGGCGATCGACTGGGTGCGGTGGAAGCGCTTGATCGACGCCGGTGCGGCGCCCGTGCGCGGGTCGATCGCGATCTGGCCCTCCGAGCTCGGGCTGTCGTTCGCGAAGTCGAACACGCTGTCGAAGCTGAAGGTCGGCCGCGTGATCGCGCGCGCGGAGTCGTTGTCGGCGTGCTCGCGGGTATAGCCGAGACCGTACTTCATGCTGTGCGCGCCCCGCGTCCAGGTCATCACGTCCGACCAGTTGAAGTTGTTCTGGACGAAAATGTTCGGGCCCCAGCCGACCTGGATGCCGGCGATCCCGGTGACGCTGATACCCGGGATGTCGGCGTGCGTGTTGTAGAGCACGCCGTAGGGCCGCACCCACGAGAACTGCATCTCGTTCACGACGTTCGAGGAGATGATCTTCGTGTAGTTCGTGTTGAGGTTGATGCTGTTGGTGGGCGAGTTCTCGGTGAAGCCCGGGTAGACCTCGGGCACGCCGAAGCCGACCTTGTCGGTGGTGGTGCGGTTGAAGGAGGCGTAGATCCGGTCCTTGCCTCCGTTGAAGTTGTGGTCGAGGCGCGCCGTCCACTGGAAGCCGTTCCGCGGTGACGTCTCGTTCCAGATCCCCTCGCCGGTGACCGGGAAGTTGCAGGGGATGGGGCCGATCGGGGAGCTGATCGGCGTCGCCCCCGAGCAGCTCGCGCCCAGGATCTGGCCCGCGGTCTTGAGGTTCCGGTCCGGGGTGAACGACGGCGGGTAGGTCTTCACGATGCTCGTGGAGAGGTTGTTGGGCCGCACCTGCTGCATGAACTGGGTGAACTGCGGGGTCAGCACCGACTTCACCTGGCTCACCGCGACCTGGGAGCGGAGCACGTCACCGGAGATGAAGAAGAAGGTCTTGTCCTTGCGGATGGGGCCGCCCAGGCCCCAGGAGACCTCCTTGCGTCCGAAGTCGGGGATGGTGCCGCCGCTCTGCTCCTGGAAGTAGTCCTTCGACTGCATGGAGTCGTTCGTGTAGTAGCCGCCCAGGCTGCCGTGGAAGTTGTTGGCGCCGCTCTTCGTGATCACGTTGACGAGCACGGAGGTGTTGCGTCCGTACTGGGCGGAGAAGTTGTTCACGAGCACGCGGACCTCCTCCACCGTCTCCGCGTTCGGGTTGACGTTGGTGACGCCGCTGCGCTGGCTGGAGCTGACGGTCGAGGAGTCCACCAGGAAGTTGTTGGACTCCACGCGGCCGCCATTGGCGTTCATGCCCACGCCGAACTCGTTGTTGTAGATGTCGGCGTTGGCCTGGGCGTAGGACTGGCTGCCGCCCGTCACCTTGCCGGTGACCCCGGGGGTGAGCACGACGAGGTTGAAGAAGTTGCGGCCGACCAGGGGCAGCTCCTTGACCTGCTGCTCCTCGATGAGGCGCGAGACGCGGGCCTGCGAGGTCTCGACCAGCGGCGCCTCCGCGGTGACGTTGACCTCCTCCGCGGTGGCGTTGCCCATCTCGAGGGTCACGTTGACCGCGCGCGTCTGCGTGGACTCGAGTCGGACGTGCTCGCGCCCCCAGTTCTTGAATCCCTGGAGGCTCACCCTGATCGTGTACACGCCACCGGCCAGGGCCGGGAACCGGTAGATGCCGGCCGAGGTCGTGTGCACGGTCTGCGCGACCCCGGTCGCCTCGTTGGTCGTCGTGACCGTGGCGCCCGGTACGACGGCGCCGCTCGGATCGCTGACGACCCCTTCGAGCGTGCTCGAGTACTGCGCCCAGGCGGCGGGACCGGCCAGGGCCAGGACGACGAGCAGTACGCTTGTGACCACGAATCTCTGGCGCATCGGCATCGAAGTGGCCTCCTTACCAGCGTCTGGTCGGGACGCGGCGGACATCGGCCGAATGGCCGACCCGACCGCCTGCCAATCGTCGTAGGGGATCCTATATGATATAGGACAGATATGAAATGTCAGTATGGTTTGTCAAGCCTTTTATGCACCCCGCGGACAAAGGCTTGAATTTGTTCGGCTTGAGGCCAATAGGCCTTATGCGCGGATGCTGGCCACTGGAATTCTTGTCACGAGGTCGCGGAACTCGGCGAGGCTCTCGGCGCCGATCGTGAAGCAGTCCAGGACGTCCTGGGCCAGCGCGAACTGCAGGGCTTCGTCCACCCGAGACCGCAGGGCTCCCGCCCCCAGGATCTTCATCCCGATCACGCCCTTGCCCTTCTCCTTCATGGTCCGCAGCACCGAGATGACGGTCGCGGGGTCGGCGTCCATCTGGGCGCCGACGGGATTGAGGCGGGCGAGGTCGACGTCGACCCAGTCGGTGTGAGCGGCCGTCTGCAGCGCACCCAGCGTGTGACAGGAGGTCCCGTGGGCGCGGATGATCCCCTTCTGCTTGGCCTCCTCCAGGACGGCCATCGCGCCCGCCTTCTCCGCCGGCCAGGTGGTGCTCTGCATGTTGTGAAGGAGGACGATGTCGAGATGGTCGGTGCCGAGCTCCCGGCGGAAGCGATCGAGGTCGGCGCGCATCTCGGCCTCGGTGCTGGCGTGGGTCTTGGTGAGGATGGTGACCTGGTCGCGCTTGACCGTCTTCAGCGCGAGCCTGGCGTGGGGATGAGTCCCGTACTGGTCGGCCAGGTCCCAGAAGTGCACGCCGTTGTCCACCCCCGCCACCAGCAGATCGGCCAGCCCCTGCTCGCCCAGGCCGCGGGTCTGGTTCGACTGCTTCCCCACCCCGCTCGTGCCCGTGCCCTGGGCCAGGCGCGTGACCCTCAGGCCGCTCTTGCCCAGCGTGACCCAGTCCTGGGCCTGCTTCTTCGAAGCGGCCGCGTAGAGATGGTGCGGGAAGCGGCCGAGGCCCAGCAGGGCGGCGCCGCCGGCGAGCGTGCCCCGGCGCATGAAGTCGCGACGTTGCATGACTCCCCCTCCGAAGGCCCCCGACCCCACGAACCTTAGCACGCCCGGCAAGGCCCGGTTCGACTCGCAGACCACCAGGCGTAGAGTGGTGGCCGTGTCGAGCGTCCACTATCCGGACGACGGGAACGCCTCGTGCGCCGCCGTGGAGGACGCATCCTGGTGGTTCCAGCACCGCAACCGCGTCCTCCTCGACCTGATGCGGCGCTACCCTCCGCGGCCGCCACTCCATGACGTCGGCGGCGGCAACGGTGTGGTCGCGGCCGCCCTCGCGAGCGTGGGGATTCCGGCGATCGTCGTGGAGCCGGGCGAGGCCGGCGTGCGCCGGGCGCGGGAGCGTGGCCTCGAAGCCCGGCCGGCGACGCTCCAATCGGCGGGCTTCGCGCCGAGATCGCTCGGGTCCATCGGGATGTTCGACGTGGTCGAGCACATCGAGGACGACGTCGGGTTCCTCCGCGGCACCGCGGGCTTCCTGGAGCCGGGCGGCCGCCTGTACCTCACGGCGCCCGCGTGCCCGATCCTCTGGTCGGCCGAGGACGTGCACGCCGGGCACTTTCGCCGCTACACGACCGGCCGGATGCGCCGCGCGCTCGAGGCGGCGGGCTTCGAGGTGGAGCATCTCTCGTACATGTTCGCCTTGCTGCCGCTCCCGGTGCTGCTCTTCCGGACGATCCCGTTCCGGCTTGGACGCCCGCGCCCGTTTTCGGCCGCGGGCGTCGAGAGCGATCACACCACGGCACGTGGCGTCAGGCGGCTCGTTCTGAGCGCGCTGCTCGGGCTGGAGCGCTGGGGGGCCAGGCTCCTCGGCGGCTTGCCGTTCGGGGGGACGGTCGTCGCCGTCGCGCGTGCCCGCTAGGTTCGGCCACATGCGATTCTCCGTCGTCAGCACGATGTACCGCTCCCGCCCCTACCTCGACGAGTTCGTGCGCCGCGCGACCGAGGCGGCGGGACTGCTCACGAAGGACTTCGAGATCGTGCTCGTGAACGACGGCTCCCCGGATGGGTCCCTGGAGAAGGCGCTCGAGATCCGGGCGCTCAACCCGCACGTCAAGGTCGTCGATCTCGCCCGGAACTTCGGGCATCACAAGGCGATGATGACGGGCCTCCAGCACGCCCGGGGCGAGCGGGTGTTCCTGATCGACTCCGATCTCGAGGAGGGGCCGGAGCTGCTGACGTCCTTCACGGAGGAGCTCGAGCGCCAGGACGCGGACGTGGTGCATGGCGTCCAGCGCCGGCGCAAGGGCGGGTGGTTCGAGCGGATGACGGGATCGCTCTTCTACACGCTGTTCAACGCCATTGCCCCGCATCCCATCCCGCGCAACCTCACCACCGCGCGCGTGATGACGCGCCGCTACGTGGACGCGCTCGTGCAGTATCAGGAGCGCGAAGTGAACCTGGCCGCGATCTGGTCGTACGCGGGCTTCAAGCAGGTCCCCCTGCCCGTGGACAAGGCCCACAAGGGCACCACGACGTACCGCCTGGGCCAGCGAGTCGCGCATCTCGTCAACTCGATCACCTCGTTCAGCACCGCGCCCCTCGTGCTCATCTTCTACCTCGGCACCGGCATCTCCCTCCTCGCCGGCATCTGCGCGACCTACCTCGTGATCCGCCGCCTGTTCTTCGGCGAGCGGCTCGAGGGCTGGGCCTCGCTCATCGTGTCCATCTGGTTCCTGGGCGGGGTGACGCTTCTCTCCCTCGGCGTGATCGGCGTGTACCTGGCGAAGATCTTCTCCGAGGTGAAGCAGCGGCCGTATACGACGGTCCGGGCGGTCTACGAGGCGAGGAACTGAGCACCATGCGCTGGTGCCCGGTGCTCGCGGCCTCGTGAAGGTCGTTCACGAAGCCGAGGTCGATCGCGATCCGGCGCAGGTCACCCGGCTCTGGGCGGCGTCCGAGTCGTTCGTGCTCGCGCCGACCAGGGCCGGGAGCGGCCGCTCCTGGCTGACCCACGCGATCGCGCTCGTGCCGGAGAGCCATGGCCAGCGGCACTTCGGCCTGCTGACGTCGGGATCGGCCGGCGACCCCAAGCTCGTCATCGGGTCGCGCGCGCGCGCGGAAGCGCTCGCCGAGGTGATCCACGAGCGGCAGGACAACGACCCGGCACGGCAGACGATCTGCCTCCTGCCCCTCTCGTACTCCTACGCCTTCGTCAATCAGTGGGTCTGGAGCCACCGGTTCGGGCGCCGGTTCGTGACGACCGCCGGCTTTTCGGACCCCGCGGGCACCCGGGCCGCGCTGGAGGCGGCGCGTGACGCCATGGTGTGCATGGTTGGCGCGCAGGTTCCGCTGCTCCTGCAGCTGTTCCCGACCGCGACCTTCCCGGGCGTCGTCCGGCTGCACTTTGCCGGCGCACGGTTCCCGCAGGAGCGGCTCGAAGACCTCGCGCGCGCGTTCCCGAACGCGAAGGTGTTCAACAACTACGGGTGCGCCGAGGCCATGCCACGGCTCACGATCCGGGGCGCCTGGGAGGCGCCGGCCGCGCAGGACGTCGGCAAGGCCCTGCCCGGAATCTCCGTACGCGCTCGCGACGACGTGCTCCAGTTCCGGAGCGTGTACTCGGCGACGCTGGTCGTCGAGAACGGCGTCGCCCACGCGATCCCCGGGGAGGAGTGGATCCCGACCGGGGATCTCGGGCAGGTGGCCGCGGACGGAACCGTCCTCCTCACCGGCCGGGCGAGCGAGGTGTACAAGCGCTTCGGCGAGAAGATCTCGCTCCCGCAGGTGCAGACCGCGGTCCAAGGCGTGTGGAAGGGGCACGCCGCCCTCTACCGAACGACGGACGAGATGGGAGAGGGTGCGCACGTCCTCGTGCTCGCGCCCGCCCCGGACGACAAGGAGCTGAAGGGGATTCTCGCCCTTCTGCGCGCGTCGTTCGCACGGCCGCACTGGCCGCTGCGCATCGAGAGCGTGGGGACGCTGCCGCTGCTCCCGAACGGGAAGCCCGACCTGCGCCGGCTGGCGGACACGGCCCGCCGTTCCACCGTGCACTGGGCTCAGCGATACTAGTGTCTCCGCATGAACGAGAATCGCGAGAAGCTCCGGTCCCTGCTCACCGACGTCCTGCTGCTGGGAGACGGTGAGTTCCGATTCGACCTGAAGCGGACCGACGTCGACGCGTGGGATTCGCTGGCCGTGGTCTCGATCGCGGTGGGGGTCGAGGAGACGTTCCAATACCACATGTCGGCCGAAGAGGCGGCCGCGGTGCAGGGCGTCGCCGATCTCATGAAGATCCTGGAAGGCCAGGCCATCAGGTTTTGAGCGAGCAGGAAGCCCGTCCATCGGTGAGCCCGCTCCTCGATCGGCCGCCGTTCGGCCCCCGCGACGACGAGGCCCTGCGGCGGGAGATGGCCGCGCTCACCCACTTCCATCGCCGGGCCTGCCCGCCGTACGCCGAGCTCACGAAGGGCCTCGGGAAGCCCAGGCGCCTCGAGGACGTGCCGTTCGTACACGTGGGTCTCTTCAAGCAGATGGAGCTGCGGTCGGAGCACGCCTCCGTCCGCCATCAGCGCGTCCTCAAGTCGTCGGCGACGACGTCGGGTACGTCCAGCCGCATCCCGCTCGACGACGAAAGCTCGCGACGCCAGGCCAGGAGCGTCGTCGCGATCCTCTCCGACTTCATCGGGGCCGAGCCAAGGCCGTTGCTGGTGCTGGACGATCCCCGCTCGCTGCGCGACGGCGGCGAGCTGCCGGCGCGCGTGGCCGCCGCCCTGAGCCTCAAGGCGATGGCGTCCGATCTCCGCTTCGTGCTGCCGCCGGCTCGGCCGGTGAGATGGGACGCCGTCAAGGCCGCCCTCGAGAAGTCCGGCGACGTGCTCGTGTACGGCCTCACGGGGATCCTCTGGGCGGGCTGGGCGGCGGCGGCGATCCCCGCGGACGTCCGCGGGCGGCTCGCCAAGGCCCGCGTGACCTTCGTGCACAGCGGGGGATGGAAGACCCTCGAGGCGCCGCCGGTCACGCGCGCCGCGTTCGAGGCGGCCCTCCTCGCCGGTACGGGAAAGGGCTCACAGGTGCTGGACTACTACGGCCTCGTGGAGCAGGTGGGGATCGTCTACCCACTCTGCCGCGCGGACGCGCGGCACGTCCCGGTGTGGGCGGACGTCATCGTGCGCGATCCCCTGACCCTCGAGCCGCGGCGCGGCCAGGAAGGGCAGCTGCAGCTCATGAACCCCCTCCCGCTCGGCGCGCCGTACCACAGCGTGCTCACCGAGGACGTCGGCGTCCGGCTGCCGGACGGCTGCCCCTGCGGCCGCGCCGGCCGCCGCTTCCAGTTGCGGGGACGCATTCCGCAAGCGGAGATCCGCGGCTGTGCGAACGGCTGAGCGGCCGCGCCTGCACTACTTCAGGAACGCCGCCGGCGTGACGGCGGTGGCCCTGCCCTTCGCCCTCGACACCCTCGTCAAGGACTGGACTCGGGTCCAGCGGGCGATGGTGCGCGAGAGGCCCGCGGAGTTTCGCCGCGACGAATGGGCCTACCTGATGTCGTCCCTCACCAGGGAGCGGCTGCGGGCGCCGTTCACGGAGGCCTTCGGCGAGGCGATGGCCACGCTGCCGAAGGGGGCCGCGGTGGGCGCGCTCGCGCGGCCCCGCGGAACGATCGCGGTGTGGCTGCCCGCGAGCGTGAGCCTTCTCGGTCCCCTCGTCAGCGCGATGCTCCTGATGACGGGCAGCCGGCTGCGGCTGAAGGGGAGCGCGCGCGCGACCGATCTCACTTCCACCTTCCTCGACTTCGTTCGGGGCAAGGCGCCCAGGGGGAGCGCGCTCGCCCGGGCGCTGCGGCAGAACGTAGCCCACGAGGTGTTCGATCGCGACGACACGCGCAACGCGGCGTGGGCGGCGGCAGCGGACATGCGCGTCCTCTTCGGATCGGAGGAGGCGGCCAGGGGCGTCGAGAGGCTGCCCCACCCCACCGGGAGCATCGCGTCGTACTTCGTGGACCGGCGCTCGGAGGCCTGGCTCCACCCGGACGAGCTCACCGACGCGAACCTGCGCGACGTCATTCGCGCGTTCGCCATCCGTGGGCAGGCGGCATGCACGTCCCCGAGCCGGCTCGTGCTCATCGGCGCCAAGGACAGGGACGCGGTGGCGGTGCGGGACCGGATGGTGGCGCTGTGGAGCTCGGCCGCGCCCGGCGATCCCGCGCCGCACGCCGCCTCCGCGAACGTGCTCGCGTCGCAGTGGGCGCGCGCGAACGGATGGAGGGCGGCGCTGGCGCCGCGCAACGCCGCGGTCCTGGCCGCCGGCAGGTACGACCTGCCCTTCAAGCCGGCGGCACTGATGCTCCCCGTCGTCGCCGCCCGCGAGGCGCAGGCCCTGGCCGGGTTGCCCGCCAACGCCCAGACCCTCGGCGTCGCGTCGAACCCCAGGCGGCTCCGGCGCTGGCTGGAGATCGCGGCGAGCTCGAAAGCGCTGCGCATCGTGCCGATTCGCGAGATGCATCGCTTCGGCAGCATCTGGGACGGCCGCCGTTTCTGGGCGGATGCGTTCCAGATCGTGGAGGTGCGCGCGTGATCCGGACCCACGAGTTCAACACCGCCTGGTGGGGGAAGGACGTCGGGATCGTCGACTCCGCGGCGTTCTTCGACCAGACGGACGGCGAGCGCCGGTCGCAGCTCGCGCGCCATGACTGGGCGGAGTTCCACGTCGAGTCCCCCGCCCCCGCGCTCGTGCGCAAGATGCACGACGCGCGGTTCGTGTTCGCGGACGCGCAGATGGAGTTTCGGGTGAGACTGGCCGGGGCGGAGGCGGAGAGGGGAAGGGCGGCCGATATCGAGCTGATCGCCGCGGCCGGCCGGCCTTTCGAGGTCAGGACGGACGAGGTGCGCGCGTTCGAGGGCGACCGGTTCTTCCTGCTGCCCGGGGTGACGACCGAGCGCGTCGAGGCGCGCTATGCGCTGTGGTCACGGCGCCTGATCGCCGAGTCACCGGCGACCTGTCTCCGCGCGACGCGCGATGGCCAGACGCAGGGCTGGTTCCTCAGCGCGCCCTCCAGGGGCGGACTGGAGCTCACGCTCGCGATGCTGTCGAAGACGGCGGCCATCTCCGGGTCGCTCTTGTACTCGGCCGCGCTGGCCGCGTACGCGGCCGCCGGCCACACCGTGGGCTTCGCGAGGTACAGCTACCGGCACTCCGCGGTCGCGAACATCTACGCGAGCCTCGGCGCCCGCATCACGGGCGCTCGGGAAACGTGGTTGTGGATCGCGCGGTAGATCGTCCAGCGCCGGCCGCCTCCTCCACGATCCATCGCCCCCGTCCTCGGACCTCGATCCCGTCCTTCAGCTCGGATCCCAGCCGGACCTCGGTCCCCCCCGTCCCGTCCGTGAGGCGATAGAGCGTGTCCTCGTCCACCGTGAACCACTCCGGCCACTCGTTGAGCCGGACGTAGTCGCGGTCGAAGTTCAGGTCGCGCCGGTGGCGCGCGTGGTCGAAGTGCAGTCGTCCCGTCCATCCCGGGGGCGCCTCGAGCGACACGAGGAGGCGCTCCCCATCGCGCACGGCGCCGAGCTTCACGCCCTCCGTCCAGCCCTCGAGGAAGCAGCCCTGGGTCTTCCACATCGCGTAGAGGAGCAGAGTCCGCGACCAGTTGCCGTCGCCGTACCAGCGCTCGATGGTGCCGTCGGGCTGCTGGAAGGCGATGAGGGTCTTCGTCTCCGACTCGATCCAGGAGGTCGCCTCCGGGACGGGCTCCCGCGCGACGAGGTAGAGCGCGCTCTCGATGGTGTCCGCGTAGCCGTCCTGGCTGCCGTTCTCCCAGTCGTGCCCGCGGTACTTCGGCAGGTTCCGCAGCAGGCGCAGGACGGCCTCACGGTACCTGGTCTCTCCCGTCACCATGTAGTGCGTGTACACCGCGCCGTAGACGTAGCCCCAGTTGTCGGACAGGCGGGTCTGCAGCGGCTGGAGGTCGGACGGGCGGATCTCGTCGTAGAGCATCCCGTCCGGGTTGGCGGAGGCCAGGACGCGGTCGAGCATGCGTCCGATCGGGGCGCGCCAGGCGGCCGCCCGCGTCCCTCCGCGCTCGGTCTCCAGCGCGTGCAGCAGGGTCAGGCCCACCACGATCTCGTTGCCGTGGTCGCGGAGCCGCATCCGGTCGGGTCCCTCGTGCTTCTGGAAGTCCCAGGTGTAGCCGGGCAGGTCGTGGTTGCGGGGCAGGACCTCCTCGACGTAGGCGTCCCCGATGCGCTCCGCCCATTCGAGGAAGCGGCGGTCGCCGGTCATGGGGGCGAGGCGCACCAGGGTCTGCAGCACATCACCGTTGAGCTCGGCCCCGGCGTCGGGCAGCGGCCCGTACGCGCTCGGGACCGGCGCGTGGCGCATGAGCGCGGCCGTCATGTCCGCCATCCGGTAGAACCAGGGCGTGCGGCCGAGCAGCTCGGTGATGGCGAGCAGCCCGTCCTTCGCGTATTCAGCCGCGCCGAAGAGGCTGGGCGGGCCGAGCGTGCCCGTCTTCAGCTCGAGGTTCCCGGGGATGCC